>DATHZU010000338.1:0-15570 GCA_035458445.1 Thermohalobaculum sp.
TGCAGGCCACCCAGTGGCCCGGTTTGACCTCCCGAAATTCTGGCACATTGACCTTGCAGCCGTCCACCGCCTTGCTGCAGCGCGGATGGAACACACAGCCCGAGGGCGGGTTCATCGGGCTTGGTACCTCGCCCTCGATAATCTTGTGCTCGCGTCCCGCCTCGACCTCGGGGTCCGGCACCGGCACCGCTTCCAGCAACGCCCGGGTGTAGGGGTGCAGCGGGTTGTCGAACAGTTCGTCCGTCTCCGACAGCTCGACCATGTGGCCCAGATACATCACCGCCACCCGGTGGCACAGGTGATGCACGACGCTGAGGTCGTGGCTGATGAACAAGTAGGTCAGATCGAACTGGTCGCGAAGATCCTCGAGCAGGTTGATCACCTGCGCCTGGATCGACACGTCCAGCGCCGAGACCGCCTCGTCGCAGATGATGAATTCTGGCTCCACCGCCAGGGCGCGGGCGATGCCGACGCGCTGGCGCTGGCCGCCGGACATCTCGTGCGGATAGCGGTCGGCGAATTTCGGGTTCAGGCCGCACAGGCCCAGAAGCTCGCGCACCCGATTGTCGCGCTCCTTCGGGTCGTCGATGATCCCGTGGACCATCATCGGCTCGGCGATGATCTCGCCGATCTTCATGCGGGGGTTCAGCGACGAGTAGGGGTCCTGGAAGATGACCTGGATGCGCTCGCGCATCGGTCGCATTTCCGCCTTCGACAGCTTGTTGAGATCGCGGCCATCATACCAGATCTCGCCGCCCGTCGCCTTCTCCAGCTGCAGGATGCAACGCCCGGTCGTGGTCTTGCCGCAGCCGGATTCCCCAACCAGACCAAGGGTTTCTCCCTTGCGGATCGCAAAGCTGATGCCGTCGACCGCCTTGACGTTCGCGATGACCCGCGAGATGAACGCCCCGCTGGTTACCGGGAAGTACATCTTCAGGTTCTTCACCTCGATCAGGTTCTCGTCCGAGATCGTCTTCTTCGGGGCTTCCGCCGCCTCGTGAACCGCTGCAACGTCGCTCATGCCACTGCCTCCGAGAAACCGACCCGCGCCTTTTCCCAGCAAGCGGAGATATGACCCGGCGCGACTTCCTCGAGCGCCGGCTTCGATGCCGCACATTTTTCAGTTGCGAACGCGCAACGCGGCCGGAACGAACAACCCTCGTCCAGCTTGGTCAGATCGGGCGGCTGCCCGCCGACCGGCTGCAGCTTGGCGCCGCGTTTCTGGTCCATCCGGGGCACCGAGCGCAGCAGTGCCAGCGTGTAGGGGTGCTTCGGGTTGTGGTAGATTTCCTCGGCGGTTCCACTTTCGATGATCCGCCCGGCATACATCACGTTCACCCGGTCCGCATAACGCGCGACGACGCCCAGGTTATGGGTGATGATGATCATCGCCACGCCCAGCTTGCGGGTCAGTTCCTTCATCAACTCGAGAATCTGCGCCTGGATGGTCACGTCGAGCGCCGTCGTCGGCTCGTCGGCGATGATCAGCTTCGGTTCGCAGACCAGCGCCATGGCGATCATCACGCGCTGGCGCATGCCCCCCGAAAGGTGGTGCGGATACTGGTTGAGCCGGCGCTTCGGGTCCGAGATGCCGACAAGCTGCAGCATTTCCAGCGCCCGGGCCTTCGCGGCTTCGCGGGTGATGTCGAGATGCTCCTCCAGCGTCTCCGTGAGCTGCCGCTCGACGGACAGCACCGGGTTCAGCGAGGTCATCGGCTCCTGGAAGATCATGCCGATGTCCTTGCCGCGGACGTTGCGCATCTCTTCGTCGCTCAGCGCTAGCAGATCCTTGCCGTCGAACAGGATCGACCCGCCGACGATCTTGCCGGGGGGGTCCGGGATCAGCCGCAGGATCGACATGGCACTGACGGACTTGCCGCAGCCGGATTCGCCGACCACGGCCACGGTCTCGCCCGGGGCCACGTCATAGGTGATTCCATCGACGGCTTGGACGACCCCGGCCGACGTGAAGAACTGGGTTCTCAGGTCCTTGATTTCGAGCAGTTTTGTCACAGTTTCCCCGTCAGCACATCTGCGCTGCACTCTCCGTTGCGTTACCTCTCCCCGGCCCGTTCTTTCTTTCGCGTCACCGCGACCGGGCTCTCATGGCTTTGGCCATGCGGATTTGTCTGAAGAGTTTATCAGTTAGCCGGTCAGTGCAAGGCCTTTCGCGCCGTGGTATACCAAAACCTGCAGAAGAATGTTCCATCGAAATGAGCATTCGGAGAATGATTTCCACACCGTGGGATTGTACCGGGAATGAAAGACACTATCGCCGCAGCGCAGTGCGCCCCGAGACGCCCGGCGCCGACGGGATTCGCAATCAGCGGCGATCCGGATCGATCCGTTCGACCAGGTGCAGCAGCACGCCGCCCGTCGTCACCGGATGAAGAAAGCCGATCCGCGCGCGTCGCGATCCGGGCCGGCCCACGCGGTCGATGACCCGGTGCCCGCGGCGGGCCAGCTGCGCCAGGCTGTCGTCGATATTCAGGGTCTTGAGTGCAAGGTGGTGCAGCCCGGCGCCGTGACGATTGACGAACTTCCCGACCACCCCCTGGTCCTGCTTCGTGGTCCCCGCCGATCCATGATGGACCTCGCTGCCCATGGCCGGGTCGAAGTCCTGCAGGAACTCCAGCTCGCAATCGCCGAGGGTGACGAACGAGACCTTCAACCCGCCGACCGGTTCCGGCGTTCTGGGGTGGTAGGCCACGCCGTACTTGTCCGAGGTGAAGCTCTCGAAAGGCGCTCGCAGTTCCATGTCGGTCTGGCGGCTCTCGTAAGCCAGTCCCAGGGTGCCGGTGTAGAAGGCCTCGGCAGCGGCGTTGTCGGTGCTGGCGATACCGATATGGTCCAGCCGCTCGACGATCTTCGAACCCTTGCCGTCGAAATCGAATGACAGTGGCTCGGAAATGCGCAGGCAGACGCCGCAGGTCAGGTCGGTCGGCAGGTGCCGCTGCACCTTGCCCTGAGGGCCCGGGCGCGGCGCGGGCTCGCGCACCAACTTGCGCGGACCGGTTTTGCTGGTCGTCAGCCCCAGATGGTCGACCCCGGCCGGCACCCGCCCGGACAGGAATGAATGGCCCGCCCGGAACAGGGCGAGCGCGGCCGTGCCGATCTTGAAAACCGGTATCTCTTCGCCGTCCAGGTCCATCGCTCCGCGCGGCAACCCCAACTCGTCACCGAAGAATCGCTCACCGCGATGGGGGTCGCGCAGCGCCAGCGCGACATATCCCAGGTCCAAGCTCATCGCCGCTCTCTCCCTGCGTTCTCCGCGTCACCGCCCCACAGGGCGATCTTTCCCGTGATTACGCCATTGGCAAACAAACGTTTCCGCGGCACTCCCAGGCTCTGTCGGCCAGGTTCGGTTGACCAGATTCGGCTGGCCGGCCGCGGACCGTCTTCCTTCTCCTCAGTGCCCATCCGGGCCCGTCCCGCCGCCCGCACCATGGTCCGGGACTCGTAGGCATTGCGGCGGCTATTCCTGTCGCTCCCACCGTTGTTCTGGCGCGATTGACCGGCTGGGCAGGACCGGGCATTCACTCCAAATTTGCGGATCGGTGCAATCTTGCGTCACCAATCGACTCCGACCGGTGCGGAATTGCTGACTAGGGTCAACCAGTCTGGGCCGGATTGGCAAGTGGATTTTGCCGGAATCCCGAAATAGGGTCGCAGGGACGCCTGAATTCCAGCGGGGAGAGAGCATGTCCGGATCAACGGTTCGCGCCGAGACCGACCCTCGGGGGGTCGCGACGCTCTGGCTGGCCAGGCCCGAGCGGAACAACGCGTATGACGGCCAGATGATCGCCGAGCTGACCGAGGCGGCCGGGCGGCTCGCCGCCGATCCCGCGGTAAGGGTGATCGTCGTGCGAGGCGAGGGCCGGCATTTCCAGGCCGGGGCGGATCTGGCCTGGATCCAATCCGTGCGCGCCTCCGGTTTGGCAGAGAACATCGCGGTCTCGCAGCGCACCACCGATGCCGTGCACGGGCTGATGGCGGTGCCGAAGCCGGTGGTCGCCCTGATCCACGGCGGCTGCTTCGGCGGCGGCACCGGAATCGCTTCCGCCTGCGACGTGATCCTGGCCGACGAGACCGCCATATTCTCGATCACCGAGGCCCGCTGGGGCCTGACCGCGACGCCGATCGTTCCGCAGCTGCTGTCGCGCATCGGGCCCGGGCGGCTCCGCCGCTATGCCCTGACCTGCGAGCGTTTCGACGCCCGGCGGGCCTACGAGATCGGGTTGGTGGACGAGGTCTGCCCGGCGGGCAAGCTGGACGAGGCGGCAGCCCCGATCATCGACGCCCTGCTGCACTGCCCGCCCCAGTCGCTGGCCGAGACCAAGGAGGCTGCGCTGAAATATGCCGGACTCTACTTCGATGCCCTGGAACGGGCCGAGATGGCGCGCCCCCATGGGCTGAAGCGGCTCAGCGACGAAGCGGACGAGGGGCTGAAGAGCTTCCTCGAGAAGCGCAAGCCAAACTGGTATCCGGGCGCGGGCTGATGGGTACCGTTCCATTGCGTAGCGATGCGGACAGCGAGAGGGCCAGCCGGCTGTTCGGCAAGTCCACCGACGATCGGTTTCGTGGCGACCTGGGGTCGGCTTACCGGCATGCGAAGGCGGCGGCAGACAACGGGCTGGCATCCGCTGCCTATGCGGTTTCCCGGATGCACAGCGATGGGTCCGCACCGAAGGACGACGAGCGCGAGCGAATCTACCTCGATAAGGCAGCCCGGATGGGGCACCTGCTCGCGCGGCGGGATTTGATCGCGCGCGCACTGTCCCGCGAGAATGCCGTTTGGGTATTCGCCGGATTGTCGCTCCGCTACCTGATCGTCAATGCGAGGATCCGTTTCCTCCGGGCGGTGGCTCCGGAGGATGACCGGCTGAGGTCGTGATCGTCTCGACCCGGCAGATATTCACTCGGTGGACAGCACCACGCGGCCGGTGATCTTGCCGTCCCTCAGGTCGTCCAGGGTCTGGCTGACCTCCGCGATCGGCCGCGATGTCACCGGGATCTCCTTCACCTTGCCGGCCTTCACCAGTGCGATCAACTCGCGCAGGTCGTTGCACGAGCCCACATACGAGCCCTGGATGGTCAGGTATTTCTGCGGGATCCAGGGCAGCGGCACCTTCAGGTCGCCGCCGTACAGGCCAACCACGACGTAGCGGCCCATCTTGATCAGCGCGAAGATCCCGAGACGCGCAGTCGAAGGCGCGCCGACCGTGTCGACAACCGACAGCAGCTGGTTTCCGGTGATCCGTCTCAACTCTTCCAGCGCGTCCTCGCGGCCGCCGTTCAGCACCGCATCGGCGCCCATCTCGGCCGCGGCCTGGAGCTTGCGGTCATCGATGTCGACCGAGACGATCTTCTGGAAGCCCATGGCCCGGGCGATGGCGATGGCGTTCAGGCCCAGCCCGCCAGCGCCCATTATGGCCAGCCACTCGCCCTCGTGCAGCGGCCCCGCCTTCTTCAGCGCGTTGAAGACCGTGACGCCGGAGCACGAGTAGGGCGTCACCGTGTCGGGGTCGAGCCCCTCGACATCGACCAGCCATTTCGGGTCGTCGACCAGCACATGGGTGGCATAGCCGCCGTCGCGCACCACGCCCAGCGCCCGCATCCGGGTGCATTCGTTCTCGCGCCCCTCGTCGCAGGCGCGGCACTCGCCACAGCCGATCCAGGGATGGACCAGCATGGTCTTGCCGATCTCGGCGCCCTCGGCCTCGGGCCCGGCGGCGACGATCTCGCCCAGAATCTCGTGCCCCAGCGCCATCGGCAGCTTCATCCCCCGGGCCGCCATGTAGAAGCGGCCTTCCTCGCCCAGGTCGAAGAACCCTTCGGCGATGTGGAGGTCCGAGTGGCAGACGCCCGAGCGGCGCACCCGCAGCAGAACCTGGGTGCCGGACGGCTCCGGCATCTCGCGCTCGCGTGCAACCAGCGGCTTGCCGAATTCGACCAGGTCGTAGCTGGTATAGGTGGTCATGATGGTCTTCGCCTCCGGGGTTCAAATCTTCGTAGGGTGCGCTTCAGCGCACCATTTGCTCGCTGTAGTGGTGCGCTGAAGCGCACCCTACTTCCCGTACTTCTCCCAATACCCGCCGAACAGCGCCTCCTCTGATGGTCTGTCCTCCGGGATCGTGGTGACCAGGTGGGTGATGTTGATGAAATTGCGGTAGTTCAGGTTCTCGGTGATCGAGTTGCCCGCCCAGGTGCCGCAGCCCATGCTGAGGGTAAACGGCAATCCGTTGTCGAAGCTGCCGCCATTGCCGAAGGTATGGGCCTGGTTGACCAGCACGCGCACCACGTCGAGGGTCTTGGCCAGTCGTCGGGGGCGCTCGTGGTCTTTCGTGTGGATGCCGCAGGAATGGCCCATCCCCTCATGGGCCAGGATGTCGTGGACCAACTGGCGGGCATGCTCGAAGTCCCGCGCCCGGTAGACCGTCAGCACCAGCGACAGCTTCTCGCCCGACAGCGGATAGGCGTCGCCGATGCCGGTCTCCTCGATCAACAGGAACTTCTTCGCCGCCGCCTCAGGCAGCCCGAAGACCTCGGCCAGTTCGTCCATGCCGCGCGCGATCACCTTGCGGTTCAGCTTGCCGCCCTGCCACAGAGTGCCGATCACCCGTTCGCGGTCAGCGGGCTGCACCAGGAACCCCCCGGCGCGCTCCAGCGCCGCGATGGCGTCGTCATAGACCTGATCCAGCAGGATCACCGAGTTCTCGGACGAACACGAGGTGGCGTTGTCGAAGCATTTCGACGCCGTGATTTTCTTTGCGGCATCGTCCAGGTCTGCGGTCTCGTCGACGATCACCGGCACGTTCCCGGCGCCGACGCCGATCGCCGGAGTGCCGGAGGAATAGGCGCGGCGCACGTTGTTCTGTGAACCCGTCACCACCACCAGGTCTGCCATCTCCATCAGCGATTGCGTGGCGGCCTTGTCCACCGGCTGCACCAGCACCTGGATCAGGTCCGGGTCGAACCCGGCCTTCTGCAGCTCGGCTCGCGCCAGCTCCACATAGCGCGCCGAGGTCACATAGCCCGAGGGCGAGGGCGCGATGATCACCGCATTGCCGCCCTTGACCGCCATCATCGCCTTGTTGGCGGGCGTCGCCGCCGGGTTGGTCGAGGGGCAGACGGCGGCGACCACGCCCACGGGCTTGGCGTATTTCACCAGCCCCTTGGCGGGGTTCTCCTCGATGATGCCGACGGTCTTTGCGCGCAGCATGTCGCGCAGCGCCCCGAAGGTCTTGCGGGTGTTCTTGGTGATCTTGTCGGGGACGTTTCCCAGCCCGGTATCCTCGACCGCCAGTTCTGCCAGTTCGCGGGCGTTGTCGGGCTTATAGATCGCCCAGGCCAGCGCCGTCACGGCCTCGTCGACCCGCGCCTGGCTCGCGTCCTTCAGACAGGCCATCGCGGCACGGGCGCGCTCCACCTGTGCGGCAATGGCGGGATGGGCAGGCGCTTTCTGGAGGTTCATGCGGCATTTCCCTTCCGGGCCGTGGCGGCGAGGCTGCGCAGCTTTCGCGAAGCGATGACCCTGCCTTCGGCGGCATAGGCCTCGTGATTTTCTTCGATCCGGTCAAGGTCGTAAAGGTAGTTGACCATGATTCCGTATGACTGGGCCATGCCCTTTGGCGAGCTGTCCCCCAGCCAGTGGATGTCCATCAGCTCGGCGCCGTTGCCCAGGTGGAAACGCGCCACCGGGTCGGGTGGCTGGCCGTCCTTGCGCCGCGCGTCGAGGAAATACCGTGCCGCCAGCGGCAGCAGCGCCGCCTTCACCGCCTCCGACCGCTTGGCGTCGGCGGCCCAGCCCTCGGCCTGCACCCGGGACAGCGCCCGCGCCTCGGGCAGGTCCGGGTCGGCCTTCGCCTCGGCCTCGAGCCAGCGCGCGAAGCCCGGCACCGGCGAGAGGGTCACGAAGGTCTCCAGCTTCGGCAGTTCGCGGGCCAGGTCCTCGGCCACCTGCTTGATCAGGAAGGCGCCGAACGAGACCCCGCGCAGACCCTCCTGGCAGGTCGAGATCGAGTAGAACACCGCCGTCGTCGCGGTGCGGGGATCGACGCGCGCGCGATCGGATTCGAGGACCGCCTGGATCGAGCCGGGGGTCTCGCGCGTCAGCGCCACCTCGACAAAGACCAGCGGCTCGTCCGGCATCGAGGGATGGAAGAAGGCAAAGCAGCGCCGGTCGTCGGGATCGACCCTAAGGCGGAGCTCGTCCCAGTTGTTGATCTGGTGCACCGCCTCGTAGGCGATGATCTTCTCCAGAATCGCGGCAGGGGTGTGCCAGTCGATCCGCTCCATCACCAGGAAGCCGCGGTTGAACCAGCTTCCCAGCAGGTGGCGGAAATCGGCGTCGATGCGGGCGAATTCCGGCTCGGCGGGCAGGAACTGCAAGAGGTCCTCGCGCATGCGAACCAGCCGCCGCGTACCGCCCGGCGCCAGGTTGAGGCGGCGGAACAGCTCCTGCCGGCGCGGCTCCGCCGCCTTGTTGAGCGCGGCGAGCGACGCCGAGCTCCGTTCCGCGCCATAGCGCTGGGCGGCGGCGGTCAATGCCGCCGGGTCCGGGTCGTAATCCATGCAGATGGCCTCGAAGAAGGCGCGGCGCCCGTCTCGCTCGAGACGGCCATAGCCTTCAAGTATCCCCGCTGCCAGCGCCACGCCGGTCGCCTCTCCCTTCGAGGACAGCAACTCGGCGCAGCGCGCGGCCAGCGCCTCCGGAGTCGCCTTGCCGCCACCGCGCCAGTCGATCAGACGTGCGCCGCGCTCGAGAACCGTCGACAGAAGATCGTTCAGGGCGGGCATCCGGCCATCACCCCCGCGCAATCGCGTCGGTGATCGCCTGGCCCATCTCCTGGGTATTGGCGGTGCCGCCCAGATCCTGGGTCTTGGGGGCGTTCGAGGCCAGCACCGTCTCGATGCCGCCCAGCACCGCCGCAGCGGCTTCCGGGTGGCCGAGATGCTCCAGCATCATCGCGGCCGACCAGATCTGGCCGACCGGGTTGGCGATGCCCATGCCCGCGATGTCAGGCGCCGAGCCGTGCACCGGCTCGAACATTGAGGGGTGCAGACGCTCGGGGTTGATGTTGGCCGAGGGTGCCACGGCGATGGTGCCGGTGACCCCGGGTCCCAGGTCCGACAGGATGTCGCCGAACAGGTTGGTCGCCACGATCACCTGGAACCGCTCGGGCTGCATCACCAGCCGGGCGCAGAGGATGTCGATATGGTGGAGCTGATTGGCGACATCGGGATACTCCGCCGCCACCGCGTTGAAGCGCTGGTCCCAGTAGGGCATCGAGACGAAGATGCCGTTCGACTTGGTCGCCCCGTCGACGCGGGCCTTGCCCTTCGCCTTGGCGAGTTCGAAGGCATAGCGCACGATCCGGTCGCAGCCCTTGCGGGTGAAGACCGCCTGCTGGGTGACGAATTCGCGCTCGGTGCCGCCGAACATCATGCCGCCCACCTGGCTGTACTCGCCCTCGGTGTTCTCGCGCACCACCCAGAAGTCGATGTCGCCCGGTTCCTTGTCGCGCACCGGGGGCGTGATTCCGGGCAACAGCCGCACCGGGCGCAGATTCACATACTGGTCGAACTCGCGCCGGATCGGCACCAACAGACCCCATAGCGAAATGTGGTCCGGCACGCCCGGAAATCCGACCGCGCCCAGCAGGATGGCGTCGTGGTCGCGCAGCCGGTCGATGCCGTCGGGCGGCATCATGGCGCCGGTGGCCTTGTAGCGCTCGCAGGACCAGTCGTAGCGGAGGAACTCCAACTCGATACCGGTCAGGGCGGCCGCCGCTTCCAGGGCGCGCAGGCCCTCGGGCATCACCTCGTTGCCGATGCCGTCGCCGGGAATGACCGCGATCCGGTATTTCGTCATAGGGCAGAACTCCGCGTTGCTGTTGCCGAGGAACATAGCGATTGCGACCGGGTGCGCAAACGGCGATGCCATCCGCTACGCGATTTCTTGACAGGCGGCAGGATTCAGCCCCATTGACCGCGCAAACCCGGTTGCAGGAGACCCCCCATGCCCTTCGACGCCGCCGCCCGCCAGACGCTGGAAGGCGTCACCACCGCCACCATCACCACGATCCTGCTGAAGAAGGGGCTCAGGAATGTCTGGATGCGTGGCACGCTGCCGCTGCGCGCGGGCCAGACCCGGGTCGCAGGGCCGGCCTTCACGCTGCGTTTCGTGCCCGCCCGCGAGGACCTGGCCACCCCCGCCTCCTGGGCCTCGCC
Organism: Thermohalobaculum sp.; assembly: GCA_035458445.1. Lineage (GTDB taxonomy): Bacteria > Pseudomonadota > Alphaproteobacteria > Rhodobacterales > Rhodobacteraceae > Thermohalobaculum. Next base: position 10,234 of record DATHZU010000338.1, read on the forward strand.
CACCTCGACCCGCGCCGCCATCGAGGCGATGCCCCAGGGCTGTGTCGCCGTGGTCGATGCCATGGGCGTGACCGATGCGGGGATCTTCGGCGACATACTGTGCGCCCGCATGGCGCAGCGCGGCGTGGCTGCGCTGGTCACCGACGGTGTGCTGCGCGACCTCGAAGGTGTGCTGGGGACCGATCTGCCGGTCTTCGCGCGGGGCGCCGCGGCGCCGCCTTCGGTGGCGGGGCTGACCTTCACCGGCTGGCAGCAGCCCGTCGCCTGCGGCGGCGTCGCGGTGTTTCCCGACGACATCGTGGTCGCCGACAAGGATGGCGCCGTGCTGATCCCCGCCGCCTATCTGGATCAGGTCCTGGCCGAGGCGCCCGAGCAGGAGCGCATGGAAGGCTGGATCATGGACGAGGTCGGCCGCGGCGCCCAGCTTCCCGGTCTCTACCCAATGAACGACGAGACCAAGGCCCGCTATGCCGTTTGGAAGGCCGGGCAGGGGTGAGTCGCTCCCGATCGCTGCGTCACCGCTCGATTCGTTCCGAATTCCTGCCGAAATCGCACCGAATATGGCGCCGGCCCCGCCCGCGCGCCGGAAATCTTATACCGGCACATCCCTTTGAGTCCCGCGGCCTTTCCGAGTTGTCCACAAAATATTCAACAAGCTATCCACAAGAAATTGAAATTTTTGCGAAATTTACCGTTGCAGAGCGAACGATTCAGTTGTTTTGTCTGCCTTAAGGCGAAGGGTTCACGGACCTGGAGCCGAGCGGATCGGACGGCTCTCGAGCCCAGGGTCCGCGGGGAGGGTGGGTCTCCGGACCCGTCGCTCCGAGGGAAGATCGGCCTTCGGGCAGGTCTCTCCCAGATCGGCGGCCTTCGGGCAGCCGGTCGGCGGGTCGCCAGGCCTTCGGGCGCCACGATCCGCTGACCCAAGCGCCTCCGGGCGGGAGGGTCGACCGGGCGGGACCGTCTTCGGACGATCCGGTTCGGGGATGCCAGGCCTTCGGGCAGGGTATCCGCAGGACCAGGCGGCCTTCGGGCCAAGGGGTCCGACGGGTTGGCGAGCCTTCGGGCGAACCGATCCGCGGCTGGAGCGCCTTCGGGCAAACCGGCCAACCGGGCGAGGCGACCTTCGGGAAACCTGGTTCGGGGGCGGCAGACCTTCGGGTAGGTCGTCCAAAGGAGAGGCAGGTCTTCGGACCGGCCGATCCGGCGGGAAGGTAAGTCTCACGACGAACCGGACCGTGGATTGCGAGGCCTTCGGGCCAAACGATCCGGGAGGTGTCAGGTTGTGTCCTTCGGGACGCTGTGCAAAGACTCCGCGTCTAAGCACCTGATGCCTCCCATTCGTTTTTCTGTCGACCGGCATTCTGTACGGTGCGCATTCATGCGCACCATTTTTTTTGCGCATCATACACACGATTGCGGGGCCGAAACGCGAAGGGCCCGACACCCCCACCGGCATGCCGAGCCCCCTGGCGTCAGATATGCAGTTTCCGCGTCTACGCACCTGTGCCCACTTTGGTAGCCCGCCTGCCCGAGTCGGTCAACCGCATTTTGTGTGCAAATGAGCGATGGGGGCAAAGTGTTGGGGGGCAGCCCTAGAATTGGTGGTACCCGCCCGTTCCGATTGTAGGGAGGGATTTACTCCTCAACCCGCGCCTCGCGACGTTCGAATCTCGGAATCATCCGCCAGCAGTGCCGCTACCCGCGCGTTCCAGTCGCCGAACCGCGGCCCCAGATGGCTGATTTCGCCGGGCGTCTCCGACAGCCGCGGCAACACGGCCGGCACGGCGATCTCGCCGAGGTCCGGGTCCGTGACCCGCGCAATGGTGCCGCGCGCCGCATAATGCGGGTCGGCGAAGATATCGGCGATGGTGTTGACCGGGCCGCAGGGCACGTCGCCGGCGGTGCAGAGCCGCACGACCTCGGCGCCGTCATGCATCCGGGTGAAGGCCTCGACCACGCCGTCGATGGTGGCGCGGTCGGCCAGGCGGTCGGCGGTCTTCGGGTGGCTGGCGGCCAGGTCGGGACGGCCCAGTACCCTTACTGCCAGGCGCTCCCACATCTTGTCCGAAGTGCAGGCAATCGCGACCCATTTCCCGTCGGCGCAAGGGAAATGCCCATGCGGGCAAACCTGCCGGGTCATGACCCCTTCGCGGCCCCGTTCGATTCCGAATTTCGCATACGCAGGAGCGGTTTCGTCCAGAACCCTGAAAATCGACTCGAACAGTGCCACGTCGATCACCTGGCCCTTGCCGGTGCGCTCCGCCACCCTCAGCGCCATCAGCACGCCGATGGCGCCGTAATAGCCTGAGATGTAGTCCGCCAGCGAGGTCGAGCCCGGCGTTACTGGCGGCCCGTCCGGCATCCCCGCCAGATGCGTCAGCCCGCCGACCGCATGGGCGATACGGGCAAAACCGGGGCGGTCGCGGTAGGGACCGGTCTGGCCGTAGCCCGAGATGCGCAGGATCACCAGCGCCGGATTCAGCGCCAGCAGCACCTCCGGCCCCAGCCCCCATTTCTCCAGAGTGCCGGGGCGGAAGTTCTCGACCAGCACGTCCGACCGGCGTACCAGCTCCTTCAGGGCGGCCGCGCCCTCCGGCGACTTCAGGTCCAGCGTCGCCGAGTGCTTGTTGCGGGCCTCGCTCAGCCAGGCCAGCGTCCGGTCGGGGTCGTCGGTGGCGGTGCCGAAGCGGCGCATCGGGTCGCCGCCGTCGGGATGCTCGATCTTGATCACCTCGGCCCCGAACTCGCCCATGATCGCCGCGGCCAGGGGCGCGGCGATAAAGGTCGCGAGGTCCAGTACCCGGATGCCGTCCATCGGGGTCATGCCGCGCCTTCCGCCTCCATCTCGGCAAAAACCTCGCGGGCGGTGCGGAAGGCGTCGAGCGCCGCGGGCGCGCCGCAATAGACCGCCGTCTGCAGCAGGCACTCGCGAATCTCGTCGCGGGTGACGCCGTTGCGGATCGCGCCGCGCAGGTGCAGCTTCAGCTCGTGCGGCCGGTTCAGCGCCGTCAGCATGCCGATATTCAGAATCGAGCGGGCGCGCCGGTCCAGCCCCGGGCGGCGCCAGATATCTCCCCAGGCATAGCGGGTGATGTATTCCTGCAGCGGCTGGTTGAAATCGTCCATCGCCGCCAGCGAGCTCTCGACATAGTCGTCGCCCACCACCTCGCGGCGAATTTCCAATCCCTTTTCCCACAGGCCGTCCAGGTCGCCGGTGCTCATGCCAGCACCCGGATCGGCTTGCCGTTCAGCCAGGATTCGAGGCTTTCGACCATCTGGCCGAAGAACAGCCTGTAGGTGCCGTCGGTCACATAACCCAGATGCGGGGTCAGAAGGGTGCGCGGGCATTTGCGCAGCGGATGGTCGGGCGCCAGCGGCTCGGCATCGTAGACGTCGATCCCGGCCCCGGCGATGCGGCTGTGGGTCAGCGCGGCGATCAGTGCATCGGTGTCGACCACCGGCCCGCGCGAGGTGTTCACCAGGAACGCGGTCGGCTTCATCAGCCCCAGCTCGCGTGCGCCCACCAGCCCGCGCGAGCGCTCGCCCAGCTTGTAGTGGATGGTCAGGAAATCGGCGCGCCGGAACAGGTCGTCCTTCTCGACCCGCTCGACCCCGGCCTCGGCGGCGGATTCGGCGGTCAGGTTGGCGCTCCAGGCGATGGGCTCCATCTCGAAGGCCCGGGCGACCGAAGCCATGATGCGGCCGATTCGGCCCAGCCCCAGGATGCCCAGCGTCTTGCCCTGCAGATCGGTCCCCAGCGTGGTGATCCAGGCGCCGCCGCGCATCCGCTGGTCCTCGATATGGATGTTGCGCGCCAGCGACAGCATCAGGCCCCAGGCGAGCTCGGGCGTTGCCTGCACCGAGCCCGAGGTTCCCAGCACCGGAATCCCGCGCGCCTTGCAGGCCTCCATGTCGATGGCTGCATTGCGCATCCCCGCGGTGACTACCAGCTTCAGGTTGGGCAGCCGGTCGATGATGTCGGCTTTGAACGGGCTGCGCTCGCGGGTGATGCAAACGATGTCGAAGGGGGCGAGGCGCTTGGCGAAGCCCTCCAGCCCCTCGTAGATGTCGTTGAAGAAGGTGACCTGGTGCTGGGCTTCCAGCCCGCTCCAGTCGGCCATGCTGCGGGCCACATTCTGGTAGTCGTCCAGGACGGCGATTTTCATTTCAGGGTTTCTCCCGTTGCGTTTTCCCGGGCGACAATGCCCGGCCGTGGAAATCCAGCAAGAGCGCGTTGACCGCGTCCGGCGCCTCGTACATCGCCCAGTGGCCGCAGGCGGGAATCACGTGGGTCTCCACATCCGGGCGCTGGGCGCGGCACATGGCGAAGCGCTCCGCGATCGGCGGGATCGCTGCGGCGTCATGCTCGCCGAAGATCACCTTGACCGGACATGTCAACCGCCCGATCAGCCCCGGCGTGTCCGCCGACCAGCTCAGGCGCCGGGAATCGAAACGCGTCCGCTCGACATTGCTGAACTGCATGTCGATCGTCCAGTCGTCGATGTGGGACCGGTCCCAGATCATCAGCTTGGCCAGGTTGTCGGCATGCATGGCGCGCAGCTCCGCCCCGGTCGGTGCGCGTCCCAGGCGTTCGGCCAGCTTGCGGCGGCTCTCCAGCGTGAAGCTGCGCTTGCCGGCGGGCGAGCCGTAGCCGGCGCCCCCGGTCATGCTGAGCGATCCCGCCCGCGGTCCCAGGGCCACGGCCAGCGCCGCCGCCACGCCGCCGCCGAACGAGAACCCGGCCAGGTGGATGCGGGGCGCGTCGCCGCAGATCTCGGCGACCGCCTCGGTCGTGACCTTCAGGTAGTCCTCGACCGAGATGTCCCATTCCACCCGGTCGGAATCGCCATAGCTCGGCAGGTCCAGCGCCATTACCCGGAACCGGGCTGCCAGCGCGTCGACATTGCGCACCCAATGCGCCCAGGAACCGGCGCCCCCGTGGAACAGCACCAGCGGTTCGCCCCCGCCGAACGCGCGGTAGGCGACGCCCGAGGCGCTCTTGGCGAAGGGAGTGTCGATGAACCGGCGGTCGCGGGCGGGGGTCATTGCGCGACCATCCCGATACCCGCCGCGATGTCCCGGACTTGATCCGGGACCTCCTCGGGTTCCGGGCAAGACTGCAAGGTCCCGGGTCTGCACCGCATCACTTCGTGCTGCGGAGCGCCCGGGACATCGGAACATCGGACCTCACGGCACATAGACCGTGCCCTCCATGATCCGCCGCGCGGTGCGGCCGACGGTGGCGCGGCGCACCTTGTAGTCGTTGCCGGTCAACTCGACGACCGACTCGGTCACGATGGCTCCCGCAGGGTGGCCGATGCGCACCTCGATCCG
>DATHZU010000339.1:0-2077 GCA_035458445.1 Thermohalobaculum sp.
GGGCTCAGGGCCGAGATTCGGCTGCCTCTCTGAGGCCGGCAGCCGCCGGGCCTCAGAGCCGCACGTTGATTTTCAGCGACAGCACCGCCAGCCCGGCCAGGACCAGCCCTGCGATCACGAAGACCACCTTGACCGGCAGGAAGATCAGCACCACGGCGAAGACCGCGGCCTGCGATATCTCCGAGAAGTCGCGATGCATCGAGAACACCGGCGTCAGTTCGGTGCGCTGCGAGGGCTTGCAGGCGCGCAGGAACAGCGCGTTGCCGTAGCCGTCGATATTCGACATCGCCAGCGTCGCCAGCAGCAGAAACCCGGCCGCGACCCAGGGCCAGCCGCTCATCAGCCCGCAGGTCAGTGAGCCTGCGGCGGCCAACGGGAACCAGAACAGGCTCACCCGCCTGATCCCGAACCGCCGCGCCAGCGCGCCCCACAGCGGCATCGCCAGCATGAAGCCCGAGCCGACCCCGACCAGAAGCCCGCCGACCACCGGCCCCAGCCCCGACTGCACCGCCCAGAGCGGCGCATAGAGGTTGAAGGCGTTCCAGAAGAACCCGCGCCCTGCGGCATGGACCCAGGCCAGCACCAGCCGAGGGTGGCGCATATAGACCCGCAGATTGGCCAGCGACACCCGCTCGACCCTTGCAGTGTCCACCCGCGCCACCGGCCCGGCCCCCAGCCGCAGTGCCAGGAAATATCCCAGCAGCAGCGTTGAGACTCCGACGCTGGCGGCAAACGGCGCCCATGCTCCCCAAAACGCTTCGATCTGCACCCCGGCGATCGGCCCGAAGGTCCAGGCCAGGCCGATGAACAGCAGCCGCATGGGCTCGGACCGGCCCAGCTGGGCGCGGCGCACATGGTCCATGATGTACATCGACACCACCGAGAAGAAGACCACCGACCCGACCGCCCGCAACACGAACCCCAGCACCTGCGCCGAGGCCAGATGCAGCATGAACAGCATGCTCGCCATCCCGACCAGAACCACGCCCAGTGCGCAGAGGCGCGCCCTGCCCACCCGCAGCGCCGCGCGCGGGATCAACAGCGCCACAGCCAGCGCCGCCACCGACCCAGCCAGCGTCAGGGCGCTGACGCTCTCGTCGCTGCCGAACAGCGCCTGGGTCTGGATCGGCAGCGCCGCCGCGATGATCGACCGGGTCAGCGCCTCCAGCCCGCTGAGAAACGCAAAGGCCCGCGCGCCGGGCGCGGCGATGTGGGTCGTCCAGACAGGGGGCCTGCGGGTCATCATGCGGATTGCCGGGTTGGGTCTGGTAAGGCGGGCGGGGGCATTGCGGGCCGTCATCATGCGTATCGGCAAACCGAAAGTGCAATGCCTGATGACGGATCGGATTCAGGACGCTAAAGAGAGCGCCAAGCGCTCGACAGGAGAATCTACGCCATGACTGCCACCCCCCCGAACAGCTTCCGCACCGGCCCGGACGAGCGCGGGCGCTTCGGCCAGTTCGGCGGGCGCTTCGTCTCCGAGACGCTGATGCCGCTGATCCTGCGGCTAGAGGGCGAATACGAGAAGGCCAAGACCGACGCCAGCTTCTGGGCCGAGATGGAGGATCTCTGGAAGCACTATGTCGGCCGCCCGTCGCCCTTGTATTTCGCCGAGCGGCTGACCGAGGAGCTGGGCGGGGCGAATATCTACTTCAAGCGCGACGAGCTGAACCACACCGGGGCGCACAAGATCAACAACGTGCTGGGCCAGATCCTGCTGGCGCGGCGCATGGGCAAGAAGCGGATCATCGCCGAGACCGGCGCCGGGCAGCACGGGGTGGCCACAGCAACCGTCTGCGCCCGCTTCGGGCTGAAATGCGTGGTCTTCATGGGCGCGACCGATGTCGAGCGCCAGAAGCCCAACGTCTTCCGCATGAAGCTCTTGGGCGCCGAGGTGGTGCCGGTGACCGCCGGGCGCGCCACCCTGAAGGACGCCATGAACGAGGCGCTGCGCGACTGGGTGACCAATGTGCGCGACACCTTCTACTGCATCGGCACGGTGGCGGGCCCGCATCCCTACCCGGCGATGGTGCGTGACTTCCAGTCGATCATCGGCCGCGAGACCCGCGAGCAGATG
>DATHZU010000340.1:0-6415 GCA_035458445.1 Thermohalobaculum sp.
AGAAGAACGGGTTGGCGTGGCTCAGGGTCAGGAACGGCTCGGGCAGCGCCGAGATCGAATAGAAGGTGCCGGACAGGAACGACATGGGCGTGATGAAGAAATTGGTGACCGCCGCCATCTGGTCGAACTTTTCGGAATAGATCCCCGCCAGCACCCCCATCAGCGACAGCGTCAGCGAGCCGGATATCACGAAGGCCAGCGCCCACAGCGGATGCGACAGCCCGACCCCGGATGCGGGAAAGATGATCACGCCCGCGGCCAGCGCGCAGACCACGCCACGGCAGATGCCGCCCGCCGTATATCCCGCCAGCAGCTCGGCCGGGCTCAGCGGCGGCATCAGCGTATCGACGATGTTGCCCTGGACCTTGGCGACGATGATCGAGGACGAGGTATTGGCGAAGGCGTTCTGGATTACCGACATCATCACGATGCCGGGCGCCAGGAAGGCGGCGAAGCCGGTTCCGTGCACGTCGCCCCGGCGTTCGCCGAAGGCCAGCCAGAAGACCGCCATGAACAGCACCGAGGTCGCCACCGGGGCCAGCACCGTCTGGGTCCAGATGGTGGTGAACCGGCGCACCTCGCGCCGGAACAGCGCGTCGAGCCCGATCCAGTTCACCGCGCCGAAGCGGCGCAGACCCATGGTTCCGTGTCCCGGCGTCTCCGGGCTTGCGTCAGGGCGCTGCATGGCATACCTCACCGTGCCGGGCCGGCCTGATTGCCGCCCCGCATACCGCACCGTCTTGTAACCTGCGGCCCCGCGCTTACAATAGGGCGCTGGAACACCACATACCGATTGCAGCCCGCGCGCACCGGACTCCGGCGCCGCCGGGCGCCAGCGAGGAGACACGCATGTCCTGGACCGACGAAAGGGTCGACAAGCTCAGGGAGCTTTGGGGCGAAGGCATGAGCGCCAGCCAGATCGCCAAGGCCCTGGGCGGGGTCACCCGCAACGCCGTGATCGGCAAGGTCCACCGTCTCGGCCTGTCGAACCGCGGCGCGGCGCCTGCCGCACAGCCCGCCAGCGACGAGCCGAAGCCGGCTGCACGCCCCGCCGCCCGGGCCGCCAAGCCCGAGGCCCCCGCCGCCAGTGCCGCGCCCGAGCAGACGCCCGAGCCCGAAAAGCCCGCGGTGACCCTGCCGCGGACCGCACCGGTGCTGCGCGATCCGACCCTGCCGCGCGCGCCGGGCCTGCCGACCCCGGAGGAAGCCGCGGCCCGTGCCACCCTTGCCGAGATCGAGAAGTTCGCCCGGCGGATCACGCTGTTGGAGTTGACCGAGCGCACCTGCAAATGGCCGATCGGCGACCCGACCGAGGAGAACTTCCACTTCTGCGGCCTGCCCTCGGTCACCGGCAAGCCCTATTGCGAGCATCACGTGGCGATCGCTTTCCAGCCGATGTCGGCACGCCGCGACCGTGCCCGCCCCAGCCGCTGAGGCCATTGTCCGGGGCGGCGTGAGGTGACCCTGACCGCCGCTTCCAGCGCGCAGGCCCTGGCCAGCTTCGCCGCCGGGCAGTCCTGGGCGGAGATTCCCGCTCCGGTCCGCCACCAGGCGCGGCGGGCGCTGGTCAACATCTTCGCGACCGCCATCGCCGGATGCCGCGAGCCCGCTGTCGAAATCGCCCTCGGCGTCATGGCGCCCTTCGCCGGCCCGGCCACCTGCAGCCTGATCGGCCGCGGCGAGCGGCGCGACGCGGCACTGGCCGCCTTCGTCAACGCGATGGCGGCGAATATCCACGATTTCGACGACACCCATCCGGAGACCATCATCCATCCGACCGCGCCGGTGGCGCCCGCCCTGCTGGCGCTGGCCGAGATCCGGCCCTGCAGCGGCGCCGACCTGTTGCGGGCCTTCCTGATCGGGGCCGAGACTGCCTGCCGCATCGGCAACGCCGTCGCGCCCTCGCACTACGCGCGCGGCTGGCACATCACCTCGACCTGCGGCGCCTTCGGGGCCTCGGCGGGTGCGGCCGCGCTGCTGGGGCTGGACGCCCGGCAGACCGTCTGGGCGCTGGCCAACGCCTCGGTGCAGGCCGCAGGGCTGGTCGAGACGCTCGGCACCATGTCGAAGAGCATCAGCGTCGGCAACGCCGCCCGCAACGGACTTCTGTCGGCACTGCTGGCAGAGCGGGGATTCGAGGGACCGCCAGGCGCGCTGGACGCATTCCTGCGGCTGACCAGCGACGCACCCCGGCCGGACGCCCTGACCGGGCGCCTCGGGACGGAATGGACCTTCGCCACCAATACCTGCAAGCCCTATCCGGTGGGGGTGGTGCTGAACCCGGTGATCGACGCCAGCCTGCAGATCGCCGCCGCGTCCGGCTTCCGCGCGGCCGAGGTCGAGGCCGTGCACCTCGCGGGCCACCCGCTGCTCGGCGCCCGCGCCGACCGCCCGGACGTGGTCACGGGGCGCGAGTCGCAGGTCAGCGCCCAGCATGCCATCGCCATCGTCTGGCGCCGCGGACGGGCCGGGCTCGACGAGTTCGACGACGCCGCAGTCGCCGAGACCCTGGCCGCGGGCCGCCCCCGCGTCGAGTTCACCGACGAGCCGTCCCGTGACCCGGCTTCGGTGCATATGACCGTGCGGATGCGCGGCGGCGGAGTGTTCGAAGCGGAAATCGCCGCCGCGCGCGGCACCCTGGCGAACCCGCTCAGCGACCGCGAGCTCGAGCAGAAGCTGACCGGCCTGGCGGCGAGGGCCGGCTTCACCGGCGACGCGGAAGCGCTCGCGAGGGCGGTCTGGGGGCTGGAAGACGCCCCCGATGCAGGGGCGCTGGCGAGGCTGGCGGCGGGTTAGGGGCGGTCGGGACCGCTCAGGCGCAATTGCGGCAACGGGCGGCGTGCGGCACGGCGTCCAGCCGTTCCTCCGAGATCGGCTCGCCGCAGGCCACGCAGTCGCCGAAGCTGCCATCGGCGATCCGGCCCAGCGCGGCCTCGATCATCCGGATCTCCAGCACGCCGGCATGGCCCAGCCCCTCCAGCACCTCGTCGCCCTCGCGCTCGACCGCGCGCTCCTCGGAATCCGGATCGCCTGGCTGGTCCAGCGCCTTCTCGACGCCCTCGACACGATGGTTCAACTCGTCGAGACGGCGGCGCAGGCGGGTTTCGAACTTTCTTACATCGACCACGGAACCATTTCCCCTTGATGCGGCTTCCTAGCCTATTGATAGAGCAAGCCCCGTGCGGCGGTCCATGGGGTTTATGCCGCAGGGCGCGGGGTCACGATCACCGACAGGTAGACCGCGGGCAGCCTGCGCAGGTCCAGCGGCCCGTGCGAGATGTTGGCGTCGAAGAACAGCGAGTCGCCCGGCGCCATCACATAGGTCTTGTCGCCATGCGCATAGGCCACCTCGCCCTCGATCATGTAGATGAACTCGACCCCGTCATGCTGGAAGATCGGGAAGGCGTCCGAGGTCTCGTCCAGCGTGATCAGGTAGGGCTCGACGCCCACCTCGCTGCGCAGCCCGTGGCCCAGCAACTGATAGCGATGCCCCTTCGACGAGCCGCGCCGCTCGATTGTCAGGCCGTGGCCAGCCTTCACGAAGGTGGCGTCGGACTTTTGGTCGAACTTGGTGAAGAAGCTCGCCAGCGGCATGTTGAGCGCGCCCGCCAGCGCCGACAGCGTGCCGAGCGACGGCGAGGTCTGCCCGGTCTCGACCTTGGACAGCATCCCGGGGCTGACCCCTGCCGCCGAGGCGAGGTCCGAGATGGTCATCCCCAGCGCGGTGCGCAGCGCCCGGATTTGCGCCCCGACCAGCGCCTCCAGCGAGATGTTCGGCGTGTCGGTCAAGATGGGCCGCCCCCGGGACTGCATCACGGTTTCATCGATCCGGCAAAACCTATCCGCAGCCGGGCGCCAGATCAAACGCGAACACGGGGCGCTATTACAAGGATCCGGCCAGGCTGCGGTTAACCTCAACCGGATTGCCTCTGTCCCTCATGGCGGCCAGAAGCCCGCCCGCTCGCAAGCCAATTCGGTCCAGGGGTTCGGCAGCCCGCCGGTGGCGAGGTCCTGGCAGTCGTGAAAGCTCACCCGCCTGCCGTTCACCGCCTCGGTGAACCCTTCGGCCCGGGCGTCGGGCTGTGCGCCCTCTGCCGCCTGGGCGATGGCGGGTTCCACTGCGGGCTGGGCTGCGGGTGTGTCGCTGGCGGGTTCCGCGGCGGGGGCGTCGCTGGCCGGCAGCTCGGCCGGACGCGCTGCGCGCAGACCGCCGGTGCCCGCCGCTGCCTTCTGTTGCTTGCTGGCCATCACCCCGCCCGCCACGCCGCCGATCACCAGGCCGGCGGCGGCCCCGATCGGCGCCATGATAATGGCACATAACGGAATCATCGGGCCGCTGGGAAAGCAACCGGCCACGCCGTAGCCCGCGCCATACAGCGCCCCTCCGCCGGCGCCCAGCGCCACGCCGCCCGCGACCGAGATGGGCTTCGACGCCTCGGCCTCGCGGCCGGCGCCGCACCAGCGGATGCTGCGCTGACTTGCGACCGGCGGCAGGGACTCCGCCTCTGCCGTATCCGATTCCCGCGTTCCGGGATACGACAGGGTCATCTTCGCTTCCGCGTCGGTGACGCTCCCGACCTCGATCTCGACCCTGGCCTCGTCCTGCGAGGCCTCCGGAACATGGAACGATGCCGGCTCGCAGGGGTACTCAGCGCCCAGCGCCCTGACAGAATACATGCCAACGGGCATCCGGTAGACCGCGGCCTGCCCGTTCCGGTATTCCAGCTTCGCGGTCTGCCCCATCCGGAAGCCGTTCGCGGCCGAGGCTTCTTCACGGATGACGACGAAGCCCGTCTGGCCGGGCTCAAGAATGCGCTTCTCCCGGGCCGGGACATCGACCTTGACGGTCACGTCCCGCAGCGGGCGAGCATCCCCCGATGCGGAGCCGGGCCAGGGATCGCCGGCGCGGAAGTCGGTTCCCGGAACCGGGCCCGCCGCGCCGGCGGACGAGACCGGAGCGGACGCCTCAGGCGGGTCCTTGGGCTGGGCGGCGCATCCCGCCATCATCCCCGCAAGGATCAAGGCGACTGCCAGCTTGTGCGATACGGCTTTCATGGCCGAACCATCGGTCCGGCTCTATGGAAAATCAACGGGTTCGAATGGCCAAGCGTAGGGCACCAGGCGGCTGCGGCGAGGCGCGCTACTCGGTCCAGGCCAGTTGCTCGCCCGGCAGCACCTCGAAGGGCTGTGGCGGGCCGCTTTCGGTGGTCCAGAACAGCGCATCGCCGTCGCGGATGATGCCGTAGGCGGCCCAGCCGCTCATCTCCCACCAGCTCTCGTAGCTGTCGGTCTCCGGGTTCACCCGCCATTTCCCGGCCGTCGACCGGCTGTGGCGCGGCGCATAGATGGTGCGGCCGCTGGCGCTGAAGAACTGCTTGTACAGATCGCCGTTCCAGGTGCCGCGAATGGTGTTGCCGCTGAGCAGGGCCTCGATCTCGGCGGCGGTCAGGCGCACCGCCTGCGCCCAGCCGGGCGATGCGGCGGCGGCGATGGCGGCGGCCAGGAACATGCGTCGAAACATGGGCTTCTCCGGTCTCGAATGGCATCCCGCAGGCTAGAGACGCCGCGCCAACCCTTCCAGCCACGTCTTCGTTACCGCCGCGCTGCCGCCCTCAGCCCCCCTGCATCTTCTCGATCGCCGCGATCCGCTTCGACGCGCTGTCCCACAGCAGTTCGGTCGACCGGGCGATGATCGCCTCGACCACCGCGAACAGCGCGGTGTTCGAATCCCAGGTGCGGCCGATGTCGATCTGGCAGGGCAGCACCAGCCGGGCATGTTTCGAGACCGGCGAAATCCACTGGTCGGTGATCAGGATGGTATGCGCCTTCGCCGCCGCCAGCGCCGCGGTCGTGCGGGCCAGCGGCTGATCGTAGCGGCGGACGTCGAACACCACCGCCACATCGCCGGGCTTGATGTCCAGGAACTGGTCGACCCGGTTCGCCGCCCGCGGCTCCAGCCGCCTGACCCCGGGCCGGATGATCCGCAGATGCGCCACCATGTAGCCCGCGACGGCATCGGTGAACCGTCCGCCGATGATGTGGCAGGCGCCCCTGGTGGTGGCGATCCGGTGGCAGACCGCCTCGAACTCCGAGGCCGGAATCCGCGCCACGGTCTCGCGCATATTGGCTGCCGCCTGGTCGACGAAGCGATCCAGAAAGCTGCCATCCTCGCCCCGGACCGGGGCCGAGCGGGTCTTCTGCAGCGGCGTCTTGATCCGCTCGTCCAGCTCGTCCCGCAGCGCCCGGTGGAACTCCGGGTAGCCCGAGAACCCCAGCCTGGCGAGGAAGCGCAGCACCGTCGCCGGGCTGGCCCCGGCCTCGCGGGCGAACTCGGCCACCGGCGCCAGGCCGATGGTCGGATAGTTCGACAGCAGCGTCCGCGCCGCCCGCTTCTCGGCCGCGGTCAGAAGGTGCA
>DATHZU010000341.1:0-4405 GCA_035458445.1 Thermohalobaculum sp.
GACGGGTCGGGCGCGGGGCAGGGCAGTCGTTCTGCCTGCTGATGTATTCGCCGCCCCTCGGCGAGACCGCCCGCGCCCGGCTCGGCATCATGCGCGAGACCGAGGACGGCTTCCGCATCGCCGAGGAAGACCTGAAGATCCGCGGCGCCGGCGACCTGCTGGGGACCGCGCAATCCGGCCTGCCGAACTTCCGGATCGCGACGCTCGACGCCGACGCGGCGCTGATGGCGCTGGCCCGCGACGACGCGCGGCTGGTCATGAACCGCGACCCCCAGTTGACCTCCGCCAGGGGCAAGGCATTGAGAACATTACTCTATCTGATGGAACGTGACGATTCCGTGCGGATCATGAAGTCCGGTTGAGCGAATTTATCCAGGTTTGTTCTCAAATTGTTCTTGATTTTTAACGGAACATGAGTAGAACATATTGGCAACAAAACAAAACGATGGAGGATTCGGATGACCATGCTGCTCAAGGCCAGAAAATTCGCCGCCGATGCGCCGCGCGAGGCGCTGGCCGACACTCTCGGATTCGCCGCCGTCTGTGTCCTGATCTTCGCCGGTTTCATGGCGCCCGCGTTCTTCTGACTGCCCGTTTCCGCGTAACCAGTCGCCTGCGATCCAGGGAGGGGCGCTCCGATCACCGGTTGCCCCCCGGATGATCCTGTCCCCGATCCGGCCTCCCACCCCGCCGGGTTCCACCGCGTCCCGAACCCCTCTGGATTGCCACTGAGCCGCCGCCCGCAAGGGCAGGCGGCTCTTTTTTTACCGTGCTGGAGCGCCGGGGGGCAGTGGCCGGTTACTGAACGAAGCGCATCCGCGCGAACCTGACCTCGCTGGGCGAGTCCGCGAATTCGGGCTGCCAGTCGACCGAACCTCGGGCGCATGTCGCCGGAAGTCCTCCAAAGTTTTCATTGTAGGGGAGCTCGTTGGCAAAACCGAGCCCATGCATCACGCGCTGGCCCGCCACATATACACTCGCCGCCGCCAAGCCCTGACGGTTATAGTATCCATGGTGCTTTACCTTCTCATCCGGCATGAAGGCGACGCAGACCTCGGTCTTGCCCTGGTTCTCGCGCACTTTCGAGAAAACATAGACGACGCCGCCTTCCTCCCATCGGGCGCCACCCGGGGTGAAGCTTCGGTCGATCTGGGTCTGCCCGGTGACATCATGCGTGACTGCGCAACCCGAGGCGGCGAGCAGTATCAGGAAAAGTGCTCTGGAGAGGCAACCGAGGGCAGGCCGGTTGATGCCAGCGATCGAAACAACCACTATCAGACCTCCTGCGCTACGGACCCCACTTACCCGGCGCCGGGCGCTTTCCTCGACATCAGGATACAAAAAAGCGGCCGGAAGTTCAAAGAACGCCGGGTTTCCGGGAGTAGGGCTCCGATATATTGAAATGGGTGATTTCTGGCTTTGGCCGCCGACAGGTCTCGGTTCAGAAATATCGTATAATCAATATTATGCTAAGTAAGAACAAACACGAGGCGATGGGGCATCACCAATGTTCCAGATTGGAATATGCAAAAATTTAAAAAATCCATATAGTTATATCGGTTCCTTAAAGTGTCACATTTGTAAACATCCCACCTCAATCCGATTGCCGCCCGCAATGCGGCCTGCCGTCGACCTCTGACGGGTCCACCGCCGGCCCCGCAATCAGCACCGTGATCCTTGCCGAGCGAGCGGTCGAAACGGTTCTCAGGAAATGTTCCGCAGGATATAGCAAGCCGACAACCTGAAGCTCCAGGGTCACGACCGGTGCCATTGATCGAAAATCTGTCCGAGCTGCCAACCTATGTTCCGCCCGGTCATTCCGGGACCGAGAACGCGCGCCTGGTCCTGAAGGAGGAAACCGGCGGCCAGTTCGAGATGGTGCACGGCACCCTGGCCCCCGGAGGCCACGCGGCGCGCCACAGCCATGCCGAGGCTTTCCAGGCGATGTATGTGCTGGGCGGCGCCGCCGATGTGACGCTCGGCGATGCACCGGCGCGGCGCTGCGGCCCGGGCGACATCGTCCGCATTCCGCCCGGCCTGGATCACGAGGTCACCAGCCTCGGGCCCGAGCCCCTGCGCCTGATCATCGTCTACGCGCCGCCGATCTCCGCATGACCCCGCTTCTGAAAGGCATTCGCATCGTCGACCTGACCAGCGTGGTCATGGGTCCGTTCGCGACCTACCAGCTCGGTGCGCTCGGCGCCGACGTGATCAAGGTCGAGCCGCCCGAGGGCGAAACCGTCCGCCACATCGCGCCGGCGCGAAATCCGGGCATGGGCGGCATGTTCCTGAACGTGAACCGCGACAAGCGCAGCCTGGCGCTGGACCTGAAGAAGCCTGAGGCCCGCGTGGCGCTGAGCCGTGTCATCGCCACCGCCGACGTCGTGGTCCACAACATGCGCCGTCCGGCGGCGCGCAAGCTGGGGATCGACCCTGACACCTTACGCGCGACCAATCCGCGGCTGATCCATTGCGCCGCCATCGGCTTCGGCAAGGATGGCGCCTATGCCGACAACGCCGCCTATGACGACGTGGTCCAGGGGCTGTCGGGGTTCGCCTCGGTCAACGCCCGGGCCGACGGCGCGCCGCGCTACGTGCCGCAGATCGTGGTCGACAAGATCTCGGGCCTGTTCATCGTCGAGGGCGTGCTGGCGGCGCTCTTGCACCGCGAGCGGACCGGCGAGGCGCTGGCCTTCGAGGTGCCGATGATGGAATGCGCGGCCCATTTCCTGATGGTCGAGCACCTCAGCGGCATGATCTTCGACCCGCCGCTCAGCCCGCCGGGCTACCGGCGGCTGCTGAACCCCTATCGCCGGCCCTACCCCACCAAGGACGGTTTCATCGGCGTCTTGCCTTATGCGCCAAAGCACTGGACCCGGTTCATGGAGATCGTCGGGCGGCCGGATATCGCCGCCCAGCCCTGGTTCGGCGACCCGGTCGCGCGGAGCGAGCGCATCCACGAGCTCTGCCAGGTGATCGACGAGGCGATGCCCGCGCGGACCACCGAGGAATGGCTGGTCCTGCTGCGTGCCGCCGACATTCCCTGCGGCCCGATCAACGGGCTCGAGGATCTGTTCACCGAGCCGCACCTGACCTCGGCCGGATTCTTCCGCACCGAGCATCACCCGACCGAGGGCAAGCTGAAGGTGTCGAAGCACCCGATAGACTTCGCGTCGATATCCGAACTGGAAACCCGCCCGGCACCGCGCCTCGGACAGCACAGCCGCGAGGTCCTGGCCGAGGCCGGGCTCTCGGCCGATGACATCGCCGCCCTGCAGGCGTCGGGCGCGCTGCGGGCCGCCGAGGAGTAATGCCATGAAAGCCGCATTCTACGAACAGACCGGCGCCGCGCGCGACGTCCTCCGCACCGGCGAAATCGACGATCCCGTCGCCGGACCCGGCGAGGTGGTGATCCGGGCCCATGTCCACGGCGTCAACCCGACCGACTGCAAGCGCCGCGGCGGCCAGCGCGGCAAGCTGGCCTATCCCCGGGCGATCCCGGGATACGATGCCGCCGGCGTCATCGAGAGCGTCGGCGAGGGTGTCGATCCGGCCCGGGTCGGCCAGCGGGTCTGGGCCTGGGAGTGCTTCAACCGCAAATGGGACGGGGCCGCGGCCGAGAGAGTGCGGGTGCCGGCCAGCCGCGCCATGCCCCTGCCCGGCCATGCCAGCTTCGACGACGGCGCCTCGCTGGGCGTGCCCGCGATCACCGCCTGCCACGCGCTGATGCTGGGCGGGCCTCTGGGCGGCGAGACTGTGATCGTCACCGGAGCCGCCGGGGCGGTCTGCAACTACGCGGTCCAGCTCGCCAAACGCATGGGCGCCACGGTGATCGCCACCGTGCGCGGCGAGGCCGAGAAGGTCGACGACGCGCGCCGTGCCGGGGCCGACCATGTGGTGCAGACCGACCGCGAGTCGCTGAAGGAGGCGGCGCTGGACCTGACCGGCGGCAAGGGCGTGCGCACCATGATCGACGTCGATCTGGGCGCGCACCTCGACTACATCTGGCGGATCGTGGCCGAGAACGGCACGGTCGCCAGCTTCGGCAGCGCCTCGAACCCGACCCCGCCGCTGGACTGGGCGAAGATCATGTACCGCAACATCAAGCTCTGCGGCGTCGCCATCTTCGAGGTGCCCGAGGCCCGCAAGATGGCGGCGGTCAGCTACGTCCAGGGTGCGCTGGAAGCCGGTGCGCTGTGGCACCGGGTCGACAGCCGCTTTCCCCTCGACCAGATCGCCGGGGCCCATGAGCGGCAGGAAACCGGCCGGCCCAGGGGCAAGATTCTGGTCGACATTCCGTAGGGTGCGCAAGCCGTTTCAAGGTTGAAAATGAGATTAAGACATTGATTTCACAGGAAAGTCAAGAAACCGGGTGTGAGCAGGGGCGTGAGTACCTGGGAGGCAT
>DATHZU010000342.1:0-2657 GCA_035458445.1 Thermohalobaculum sp.
CACCAAATCCGCCATCGAGATGGCGGCCATCGCCAATGGCTGCGATCTGGCCGCTCCCTCGGACGGGCTGAACTTCCCGCCCTGCGGAGTTGACGACCTGCAGCATGTGCTGCGTCCGAGATCCGATGGCGGCATCCTCGACGGCAAGGGCATGGTCGAGGTCGTCGCCAGTGAGGAGCGCGACGGCCGGCCGGTGTTCCGCGACCTGCGCTGGGGCGTTTATGTGGTGGTCGAGGCGCCGAACGACTATGCCGCCGCCTGCTTCAAGCAATACGGTCTGAAGACCGACAAGTCCGGCCGCTACGCCGCGCTCTACCGCCCCTGCCACCTGATCGGGCTCGAGCTGGGCGTCTCGGTGCTCTCCGCCGCGTTGCGCGGCGAGGCCACCGGCGCGCCGAAGGCGTTCTCGGGCGACGTCATGGCCACCGCCAAGCGCGACCTTGCGGCGGGCGAGACCCTGGACGGCGAGGGCGGCTTCTGCGTCTACGGCAAGCTGGCGCCCGCGAAGGACTCGCTGGCCCGCGGTGCGTTGCCCATCGGGCTCGCCCACGGCGTCAAGCTCTTGAGATCGATCAAGGCGGGCCAGCCCGTCACATGGCAGGACGTGGAGATCGATCCGGGCCGGCCGTCGGTCAAGGCCCGGCGCGAGATGGAGGCGCGCTTCGCGCCTGCATAGCGGGAGGCGCGATTGTCGAGCTTCAGCAAGGAATTCCGCGAGCACCTGAAGACCGAGCACAATCTCGGCCGCATGTCCGAGTTCCTGCGCGAGATCGTCTATGGCGGCAATGACGGCATCGTCACCACCTTCGCGGTGGTGGCGGGCTTCGCCGGGGCCGGCGCAAAGGGCGCGGCGGTCGTCGGCGGAATCGCGGTGCTGCTGTTCGGGCTGGCGAACCTCTTTGCCGACGCCACTTCGATGGCGCTGGGGGCCTTCCTGTCGGCCAGGTCCGAGGCGGATATCTATCGCTCGGCCCGGGCCAGGGAGCTGGACGAGATTCACCGCAACCCCGATCTGGAGCGCGCCGAGCTGGTCGAGATCCTGCGGACCAAGAACGTGCCCGACCCGGATATCGCCGCCTTCGCCGACCTCTATGGGCGAAATCCGGAGCTGCTGGCCGATTTCATGATGCAGAACGAGATCGGCATGTCCGACCCGACCGGCGGCAACCCGGCGCAGGACGCTCTCGCCACCTTCCTGGCGTTCCTGTTCTTCGGCGCGATCCCGCTGATCCCCTATTTCCTGATGGAGCCCGACCGGGCGACCTTCCATTGGTCGGTCTTCGCGACCTTCGCCGCGCTGGTGCTGCTGGGCCTCCTGCGCTGGAGGGTGACCGCCGAGACCGCAATACGATGCGTTGCCGAGACCGTCGCGGTCGGCGGCATCTGCGCGGCGATCGCCTACCTAGTCGGAATGCTCGTCTCGGCCTGAAGCGGCAGGCCGCGATCAGCCGCCATTGCACTCCGGAAGATCCCGGTTCTGCTTCTTGCTGCAGTTGATGCTTCCGTCGCCCCCGCCCCCGCCGCCGCCGCCGGAGGCCGTGGTGACCGCGACCTCGGCCCACTGCGCCGGCATCCAGTTCGAGCTTTGCGACCCGTTGAGCGCGCGGACCTGATAGCGGAAGGTCCCATCGCCGCTCGGGTCCACGTGGCTTGTGCTGCCTGCGGGGACCGTCGCGACCGTGGCCAGGCTCCTCCAGGCGCCCCGCTTGTTCTGTTTCTCCCGCCGGATCTCGAAGGCCGTCACATTGGCGCCGTCATGGGTCCAGCCGACCACGGCGGTGCCGTCGGCGGGGTCGGCATTGGCGGCCGTCACGCTGGCCGGGTCCGCCGGCACCCCGGGATCGGCGGTGTCGTTGACGGTGACCGTGACGGTCGCAACATTGCTCGTCGCAAAACCGTCGTCGACCACGAAATCGAAGCTGTCGATCCCGGTGAAATCCAGGTCGGGCGAGTAGGTCACATCCGGAGGCGTTCCGGTCAGCAGCCCGTCAAGCGGCCAGCGCGTGATCTCGTAGGTCAGGTTGGTGCCGGTGCCCGTGAGGGTGATGTCGACCGGCAGGTTCACTTCCGTCTCGACCGACTGGTCGTCGGCCATCGGCAGCACACCGGAGCAATCGCCCCAGCTCTGGGTCGCCGCGCCCCCGGCGGCCAGTTCGACCTTGGCCAGGATGCATTGCGCCGGACCCTGCAATTCGTTGAAGGTCAGGGTCAGGGCATAGTTCCCGGGCGTGTAATCCAGGGTCTGGATACGCAGGCCGTTGAACAGGCCAACCTGGAAATCGGCCGGGTCCGCGGCGTCCAGATGCACATGCGCGCTGTAGCTCGGCCCATGATCCAGGTAGAAGGGGCATTCGTTCTCGCCCCCGGCGCCATAGCTCTCCCACGGGAAATTCGTGCTGTCCTTGTGGCTGTACTGGCGGTTCCATTCGTCCATGTCGAACCAGGACGGATACACGTTATAGCCGCGCGCGTCGGGCGTGTTTCCCGGCTGCGGGACCGGGGCATAGAGATCGTCGTAGACGAACAACTCGACGCGCTTCACATCGACCCGCGAGGACGTCACCGTGACCTTCACCACGGGATTGCCGGGATCGCTGGTGTCGACCGAATCGAACACGATCTGGGCCGTGTCCGGGCTCTGGTAAGGCAGCACGCCC
>DATHZU010000343.1:0-6883 GCA_035458445.1 Thermohalobaculum sp.
GGCCATCGGCGATCTGCCAGCCACGCGCCGAGGACCCGCGCTCGACCAGAACCAGCGGCACCGGATTGGTGGTATGCGCGGTATGCGGGCCGCCGGTCTGCGTGTCGACCATCGTCTCGCAATTGCCGTGATCCGCGGTCACCAGCATGGCGCCGCCCACCTCGTCCAGCGCCGCCAGCGCCGCGCCGAGGCCCTTGTCCACCGCCTCGCAGGCGGCGACGGCGGCAGGGATCGAGCCGGTATGCCCCACCATGTCCGGATTGGCGTAATTCACCACGATCAGGTCGTAGCCTGCGCGGATCGCGCCCGCCAGTTGGTCGGTCACCTCGGCCGCCGCCATCTCCGGGGCCAGGTCATAGGTGCGCACCTTGGGGCTGGGGGCCATGTAGCGGTCTTCGCCGGGTTCCGGAGTTTCGATGCCGCCGTTCAGGAAGAAGGTGACGTGGGGGTATTTCTCGGTCTCGGCCAGCCGGAACTGGCGCTTGCCGTGGGCGGCGACCCATTGGCCGAGCGTGTTGACGATCTCCTGCGACGGAAACATGACCTCCATCAGTCCGTTCAGCCGGTCGGAGTATTCCACCATCCCCAGCCGTGCCGCGAAGGCCGGGCGCGCCGAGGCGTCGAAGCCGTCGAACTCCGGGTCGACCAGCGCCCCGAGGATCTCGCGCGCGCGGTCGGCGCGGAAATTGATGAACAGCAGCCCGTCTCCGTCCGCCAGGCCGCCATAGTCGCCGATGGCGGTCGGCAGCACGAACTCGTCGGTCTCGCCGCGCTCGTATGCGGCGTTCACCGCCTCGGCCGGCGTCGCGGCGCGGGCGCCCTTGGCCGAAACGATCACGTCAAAGGCCGCCTGCACCCGGTCCCAGCGCTTGTCGCGGTCCATGGCGTAGAAGCGGCCGGTCACCGTGGCGATCTGCTCGTCGCCCGCCAGATCGAGGTCCAGCTGCGCGATTTGCTCCAGTGCCGATTTCGGTGGCACATCTCGGCCGTCGAGGAACAGGTGTAGCTTCACCGGCACGCCCCGCGCCAGCAACTGGCGCGACGCCTCGGCCATGTGGCGCTGGTGTGAATGCACGCCGCCGGGGCTCATCAGCCCCATGACATGGGCCGCGCCGCCGGTCTCGAGCAGCCGCTCGGCGAACCGGTCCAGCTCCGGATTGGCGGCGAAGCTGCCATCGGCGATGGCGTTGTCGATGCGGGGCAGGTCCATCCAAACCACGCGCCCGGCGCCGATATTGGTGTGCCCGACCTCGGAATTGCCCATCTGCCCCTCAGGCAGACCTACATCGTTGCCGCTGGCCGACAGCGTGGCGCGGGGGCATTCGGCCCAGATGCGGTCGAAGTTCGGCGTCTTCGCCAGATGCGGCGCGTTGGCCGGACCGGGCTCGGTCAGCCCCCAACCGTCAAGGATCACGAGGACAACGGGTTTGTGCGTCGGTTGGGTCATTTGCCTCGGTTCATTGCCTGCCTGTCCGGGATTTAGACCTTGGCCGATGCCGGTGCAACCGCCCGTCACTCGCGGTGATACGGCGCGCCCGACAGGATCGAGATCGCCCGGTACAGCTGCTCGGCCAGCATCACGCGCGCCAGCATATGGGGCCAGACCATCGGACCGAACGAGATCATGCCCCCGACATTGGCGCGCAGCGCGTCGTCATGGCCATCGGCCCCGCCGATCAGGAAGACCGTTTCGGGCGTGCCCCGATCGCGCAGCTCCTCCAGCATCCGGGCGAAGCCGGTGCTGCTGACCGCCTCGCCGCGCTCGTCCAGCGCAATGGCGAAGGCACCGGGCGCCACCGCCGCGATCAGGGCGGCCGATTGCTGCTGGCCGGTCCGTGCCTTGCGTTCGTCGATTTCGGTGAGGATTGCCGGGCCAAGAGCCAGCTTTCGGCCCAGCGGGCCTATCCTGCCGAGATAATCGTTGACCAGAAGCTGCTCGGGCCCGCGTTTCAGGCGGCCGACCGCCGCGATGGTAATCCGCAAATGACAACTCTCTCAGGCAGGGCTCGGCTTTGTCTCGGGCGATGCCTGCCACATCTTTTCCAGCTGGTAGAATTCGCGCACCTCGGGCCGGAAGATATGGACGATCACGTCGCCGGTATCGATCAGAACCCAGTCGGCCGCTTCCTTGCCCTCGACACGCGACGGAACCCCCGCGTCCTGCTTCAGCCGGTCGGTCAGGTTCTCGCTCAGCGCCGCCACGTGGCGGGTCGAGCGGCCCGTGGCGATGACCATGAAGTCGGCGACGGGAGAACGCCCGGCCAGCGGAATCGCGAGGATGTCCTCGGCTCCGTCCTGATCCAGCGATGCGGTGATGAAAGAGAGAAGCCGGTCGCTTCCCATGTCCGTCTCCGGTGCGGCCGTCGCCGCCTCCGGGGTTTGAGCACGTGTGGCACTCGTAGCGATTTGGCGAGTCAGATCGTTGTCCTCCGTCAGACTTGCCGCCGGACCCCCGATGGGCTCGTGAAACAGCATTGCCAACGTCCTTAATCTAGCAACTTGGGGCGGCGCGCTCAAGAAGGCGCTGGAAATTCATCGATTTGTCGATTGGGTGATGTTTCACGATCACTCCCCGCTGGGCGCGCCGTGGCCCTCGCGGTGATAGCGCACCAGCGCCAGCAGCCGGTACACCCCGTGCACCATCTTGCCGTAGGGCAGGGTGACGAAGAGGGCCAGAACGAAGCCCAGATGTACCGCCAGCAGCACGCCCATTGCCCCGGTGTGCCGGAACGCCAGCAGCGCCAGCCCGGTCAGCGCGGTCAGGTGCAACAGGCCCAAGAGGCCCAGATCCATGCCCCACCGCGCCGTCGCCTCCGGAGCGCGGTCGGTGCGGAACTTGATCGCGAACAGCCCGCCGGTGCCCAGCAGGAGACCGATGCCTCCAACCGTGCCCAGCAAGACCGGTGCCGAGTACCAGCTATAGGGCGCCTGCCAGCCTAACAGGTGGTCCATCACCGTCCCGGCGCAGGTCGCCGCAAAGCAGAGCGCGAAACCCCACATCGTGGCCAGGTGGAAATGCCGCCGGCCGACGCCGAAGCGCTCGTCGATATCGTTGCAGCCCTCGCCGCCGCCGCCCAGGTGCCGCGTCTGCCCCGCGTCTTTAAGCGCCGCCTTGAGCGCCGGCCAGGGCAGCGGCCCGCCGCCGCTGGCGCGCCAGTAGGACCGCGCGCCCATCGCCATGGCGACCACCGCCCAGCCGAAGGTCAGCCCGCCCAGCCACACCATCGCCTGGTAGGGGATCACCGCATAGAAGGCGCCGGGATCGGAATGCGCGCCATAGAGCACCGCCCGGTCCTGCAGCAGCACGGTCAGGACCAGCACCGCGCCGAGGCAGATCGCGGTCGCCATCGAGATCACGAAGCCGTTGCGCTCGAAGACCTGCCCCAGACCCTGCGGCCAGGCATGCTCGGCATAGGTCTCGGCGCGCAGCTCGGCGAAGGTCTTTGGCAGGTTCAGGCCCCATTCGTGAGGAGGCGCGTACTGGCAGGCATGCCAGCATCCCTTGCAGTTGTGGCAGAGATTGGCCAGGTAGCCCAGATCGCCCTCCGGGAACGCCCGGCGCAGCTCCATCGCCGGAAAGACCGGACAGAAGCCCTCGCAGTAGCGGCACGCGTTGCAGATCTCCATCATCCGGCGCGCTTCGCCGGCGGCGCCGGAGGAGCCTACCGGGCGCTCGTCAGTTGCCAGCATGGCGCGCCGCTCCTTCTCCCGCCTTCCAGCCGAAGACGGTGCCGATGGTCATGCCGATCCCGGCCAGATAACCCTGGCCCAGCACGTTGCCCGCCATGATCTCGCCCGCGGCGTAGATGTTGTGGGCGGGCTTGCCATTGGCCATCATCGCCGTCGCCTGCGTGTTCACCCGGACGCCCAGATAGGTGAAGGTGATGCCAGGACGCAGCGGAAAGCCCGTATAGGGAGGCCTGTCGATGGGCCGGGCCCAGTTGGTCTTGTCCGGCGCCAGGCCGGTAGTGCGCCGGCCGTCGTGGACCTTGGTGTCGAACGGCCCCTCGGCGGCGCAGGCGGCGTTGTAGGCGTCTACTGTCGCCTTCAGCGCCTTCGCATCGAGGCCCAGCTTGCCCGCCAGCCCCTCGATGCTGTCGGACCGGATCGGCGGGTAGAGCGACGGCAGGAACAGGTCCTCCGCCTTGGCGTCGATGATCGAATAGGCGATCTGGTCCGGCTGCTTCGCCACCAGCCGCCCCCAGATCGCGTATCGCTTGGGCCAGAAATCCTCGCCCTCGTCGTAGAAGCGCTGGGCGGCCTTGTTGACGACAATCGAGAACGGAACCGAATCGAGCCGTGTGGCGATTCCGCCGTCGAATTTCGGGCCGCGCGCGTCCAGCGCGATGGCGTGGCACTGGTCGGCCTCGGCGACCGGCTCGAAGCCGGCATTCAGCAGCATCTTCAGCACGTCGCCCTTGGCGTAGGGCGTGCCGCGGATGATGAAATTGCGGGCGCCCGGCCCCCAGGCTTCCTCGAGCCAGTCGAGATTGGCCTGGAACCCGCCCGCCGCCGCGACAAAGGCCCGGGCCTCGATACGGGTCTCGAAGCCGCGGTGGCGGAGCCGGGCTGCGGTGAAGTGCCCGTCGTCGATCTCGAGCCCGGTGACCTCGGCGTCGTAGATCACGTCGACGCCCAGCCCGGCAGCGGTCAGGTACAGCGCGTTCACCAGCGCCTTGCCGCCGCCCCGGAAGAACGGGTTGGTGCGCCCCAGCGACAGGGTGCCGCCGATGGCCTGCTGGAAGCGCACCCCGTGTGCGTGCATCCACTGGGCCGCCCGGGCCGATTCCTCGATGGTCATGCGGGCCAGGTCAGGGTCGGTCTTTCCCGCGGTGACCCGCATCAGGTCATCGAGATATTCCTCCACCGGATAGCTGTCGGTCAGGGTTGCGGTGGGCGCCGCATGGGCGGTGCGGAAGTTGCGGGTATGCCGCGAGTTGCCGCCCCGCATCGGCTTCGGTGCAGCCTCGGCGATCAGTACGCTTGCGCCGCGTTCCGCCGCCGTGATAGCCGCACAAAGCGCCGCGTTGCCGCCGCCCGCGACCAGCACGTCGTATCGCTTTCCAGGGCCGTGCCGGGGGTCTGGCATGGTTGCTCCGCTTCAGAACTGCCGCTATGTATACACTTGTATGCTGAACGTCAAAACCATTCTGACCCGCGGGCGGGTGAGCGCCCTGGCCGCCTCGGCGATCGGGGTGGCGGTATTCTGGCATTTCGACCTGCCACTGCCCTTCATGCTGGGGCCGATGTTCGCCTGCCTGATCGCGGCATTGGTGGGGCTGCCGTTGCAAGGGCTGGGCTGGCTGGCGACCGCGATGCGGATAGTGCTCGGCGTGGCGGTCGGCACGGCGATCACGCCCGAGTTGATGCAGCGCATGCCGCAGATGATTTACTCGGTGCTGCTGGTGCCGCCCTTCATCCTGTTGATCGGCATGATCGGATACCCGTGGTTCCGCAAAATCTGCGGCTTCGACCACGCGACCAGCTATTACGGCGCCATGCCGGGGGGGCTGCAGGACATGCTGGTCTTCGGCGAGGAGGCAGGCGGCAACGTCCGCAGCCTGTCGCTGATCCATGCCACACGGGTCCTGGTGATCGTCACCGCCGCGCCGTTCCTGCTGCAATCCTTCTGGGGCGTGCCGCTGACCGGCTCGCCAGGCGCCTCGGCGGCGGACCTGCCGGTGGGCGAAATGGCGATCATGGCCGCGGCGGGCACGGCGGGCTGGTTGCTTGCCCGTGCGGTGGGACTGTTCGGAGCGCCGATCATCGGCCCGCTGGTGGCGACCGCCGCCGTCTCGCTGGCGGGGTTCGTCGAGCACCGCCCGCCGGGCGAGGCCCTGCTGGCGGCACAGTTCATCCTGGGGCTGGGGGCGGGCGCGGCCTATGTCGGCGTGACGCTGCGCGAGCTCCGTCACGACGTCCTGTCCGGCATCGGCTATTGTGTGCTTCTGGGTGCGTTGTCGCTGGTCTTCGCCGAGATCGTGATCTGGATCGGTGCCGCGGAACCGATGGAGGCCTTCCTGGCCTTCGCCCCCGGCGGCCAGTCCGAGATGGCGATACTGGCGATCGTGGCCGGCGCCGACCTGGCCTATGTGGTGACCCATCACCTGGTGCGGCTGATCGTGGTGATCCTTGGGGCGCCGGTGGCGGCGAGGTTTGTGAAATAGGCATGCCAAAGCGACCGTAACGTGCGCGAATCGTATTATAAGTCTCTGAAAAGAAGAAAAATAATTAAATCAAGCCTTGTGCGGCCGTGCCGGATGGGCGGTGAATTTGAGGAAAGCCAATCAACTCATCCGTCGCATCGAGCCGATGCTTCTGGTAGTGTCGTCCGTGCCAGGAAAGGCTAATCGAGCAATCACGTTTGCATCGATGCGAATGGCGGGGCTGTGAGGTTGGCAAAAGACAAGGATATCTGGGACATTCTTTCGTCGATATCGATGTTGATATCTGGCGGATTAATCGCCGCTGTGGGCGTCATCGCCACCATTATCTACGATAATCGGCAGCTGAAACTGGCTCAGATCGAAGCTCTCGACAAATACCGCGTCCAGCTCTTGTCTGACAATCCGGCCGAACGCGTCTTCTCGTACGAGGCTTTCGTTGCGCTCGGCTACGCGGAGTTGGCCGCCAAATTGATTGCCGTCCGGAATGATCCGGCGGGAGAATCCGTCTTGGTGCAGCTCGCGGAGAATCCGGATTCGAAAGTTCGGGAGATCGCAAAGCAGGGCTTGCTGAGCCTAGATGATCAGCGGCGCATACGGTCGATAGTCGACGTATTCGAGACCGGCTCTGACCAGATAAATTATCGATATCTTGAAATCATTTCTGGGAAAACTGTGGGTTTGATCTATGGGCGTGGGCAGGCGACGCGTGGAAGCGG
>DATHZU010000344.1:0-6992 GCA_035458445.1 Thermohalobaculum sp.
GTCGACTGGTCGTCGCGCGGAATGGAGGCGGTATAGGGCGACTCGGCGGGCCGTTCTCGCCGGATCACGACATGTGCCTGTCGGATTTCGATGCAAATGCAGAAACCCCGGCACAAGCGCGCCGCCGGGCGCGGCCGCAATGGGGCAGCCGCCGGCCGGATCAAATGGAAACCCCGCCCGAGGCGATCGCCCGGGCGGGGTTCATTGGCCGGCAGCCGCCCGGGTTGGGCGGCAAGGGGACGGTCCCTCAGTTCACCGGGGTGATGGCGGTGGCCGGCGAATAGCCGTCCTCGTCCATGTTCGCGGTGATGGCGACGGTCATGCCCGGTTTCACGGCGCCGAGCTCGACGTCCTTACCGATGATCATGACGGTCTTGTCGGCCAGCACCAGCGTACGCTTTGCATCGTCGATGGTGACGACGCGCGACGTCAGGCCGGCCGCGAAGGCAGGGGCAACAACGGAGCAGGTGAGCGCGGCAGCAACGGCCGCAATAGCGATCTTGCGCATGGGTTTTCCCTAAGCTTGCGTGTGGTCCGCCTGGATCCTCGGGGATCGCGCCTTGTCGCGGGGACCGCTTAGGGGCCGGGTCGACTGGTCGTCGCGCGGAATGGCCAGCCAATACGCCGAATCGATGCCGTCCGCTCATCAGATAGCGACGGGGACAGGTCGTATTTCGCTTTTTCCGCATGATTTTCGGCGCATGGCAGATCGGCTATGCTCGCGGCGCGATCGGAAGGCCGTTTGGCGGCCGTCGCGTCGGGGAAGGTGAAATGGCAAAATCGGCATCACTGGCACGGCTGCACGTGCTGCTGGCCCGCGAAGCCGCGGCGGCGGTGGTGATTCGCCGCGGCCCGGCGAAGGCGGTGGGGATCTTCGGCTGGAACCGCGAGACCGGCGAGATCACCCCCGGCCAGTGGCTGCGCGGCCGGATCTACGAGCGCCGCTGCGACCTGTCGCCGGACGGGCGCCATTTGATCTACTTCGCCATGAACGGAAAGTGGCAGGACCCGGTCTCGAAAGGATCGTGGACCGCGATCTCGCGGGCGCCCTGGCTGAAGGCGGTCACCTTCTATCCCTGGGGCGACTGCTGGGTCGGGGGCGGGCTGTTCCTCGACAACAGGCGTTACTGGCTGAACGGCGGCGGCGGTCCCGGCCCGATGGGGTGGGAGTCGCCCGACCTCGTGCGCGACGAGACCTTCCGCCCCGAGGGTTACGGCAACAACGAGTGCCTGGGCGTCTATTTCCCCCGGCTGATGCGCGACGGCTGGGAGCGGCTGAACTACGACCCCGCCCATCCCCGGCCCGGGCTCCACGAGACGGTCGAGTTCCGCAAGCCGCTGGCCGGAGGCTGGATGCTGTGGAAGGCCGCCCGCGCCGGGGGCGCGCCGCGGGGCAGGGCGATATACTGGGACACCCATATGCTGGAGGGGCCGGGGGGCGAGCTGCTCGACCGGCCGCAATGGGACTGGGCCGACCGCGACGGCGACTGCCTGCTCTATGCCGAGGGCGGCTGTCTGTGGCGGCAGGGAATCGGCGCGGCGGGCAGCCTCGCCGAGCCGGTGCTGATCCATGATTTCAATCCGGACCGCTTTGCAGCCGTGGAAGCGCCCTACTGACCTCTTTCCCCTCGGCAAGGAGCCGAGCGCGCATCCATTCCTCCGATGTCCCGGACTTGATCCGGGACCTCCTTGACACCGCAACCAAGAGGTCCCGGATCAAGTCCGGGACATCGGTCAAAGCAACCGGATCGATCGGCGATCCGGTGGCCGCTGTCAGGCCGCCCGTTTCGGCCCGAACCTCTGGTAGAATCCCTCGCCCTGCTCGGCCAGATCGTGCAGAAGGTCCGGCGCTGCAAAGCGCGGCCCGTGGCGCGCGGCCAGGCCGTCGCAGATCGAGATCGCCTTTTCCGCGCCGATCATGTCGAGCCAGCTCAGCGGCCCGCCCGACCAGGGGGCGAAACCCCAGCCCATGATCGCGCCCACGTCGCCCTCGCGGATGTCGGTCAGCACGCCCTGTTCCAGCGCCCGCACCGCCTCCAGCGCCTGGATCATCATCAGGCGGTTCTGCACCTCGTCGAGCGGCGGCTGGTCGGTCGCAGGCGGCCAGATTTCGGCCAGGCCTGGCCACAGGCCCGCACGCTTGCCTTTGTCGTCATAGGCATACATGCCGCCGCCGGACTTGCGCCCGAGCCGCCCATAGGTCTCGACCATCGCCTGCATCAGGTCGTCGGCGCCGGTACGCGGATAGGCCTCGCCCATCGCGGCCTCGGTGGCACGCGCGATCTTGAGGCCCAGCTCCAGCGAGGTCTCGTCCACCAGCTGCAGCGGCCCCACCGGAAAACCCAACTGCCGCGCCGCATTCTCGATCAGCGCCGGGGCGACGCCCTCGGTGACCATGGTCAGCCCCTCGTTGACATAGGGGATGATGCAGCGGTTGGCGTAGAAGAAGCGGGCGTCGTTGACGACGATCGGCACCTTGCGCAGCTGGCGCACGAAATCCAGCGCCTTGGCCACCGCCGCGTCGCCTGTCGCCTTGCCCCGGATGATCTCGACCAGCGGCATGCGGTGGACGGGCGAGAAGAAATGGATGCCGATGAAGCGCTCGGGCCGCGCGCTCGCCTTGGCCAGTTCGCTGATCGGCAGGGTCGAGGTGTTCGAGGCGAAGACCGCCTCCGGCCCGATCTGCGCCTCGGCCAGCGCCGTGACCTTGGCCTTGAGGCCGGGGTCCTCGAACACCGCCTCAACAACCAGGTCGCAGCCCTTCAGCGCGGCGTAATCCGCGGTTGCGGTCAGCCGCGCCAGCGTCTCGGCCTTGCCCTCTGGCGTCATCCGGCGCTTCTTCACGTCGTCATCCAGCAGACCCTCGATGGTAGTGCGGCCCTTCTCGGCGCTGGCCTGGTCGCGATCGATCAGCACCGCCTCGATGCCCGCCCGCGCCGCCACATAAGCGATCCCGGCCCCCATCATGCCCGCCCCCAGAACGCCGAGCCTGGCGACGCTCTGGTCGGGAATGTCCTTCGGCCGCACGGCCCCCTTTTCAAGCGCCTGCTTGTTGATGAACAGCGACCGGATCATCGCCTCCGCGCGCGGGTCCAGCATCAGCGAGGTGAACCAGCGCGCCTCGATCCTCAGCGCGGTGTCGAAGGGCACCAGCATCCCCTCGTAGACCGCGCTCAACAGCGCCTTCGGCGCCGGATAGGCGCCCTGGCTCCTGGCGTGGGTCAGGACGATGCCGCCCATGAAGACCTCGAAGCCTTCGCGGGTA
Organism: Thermohalobaculum sp.; assembly: GCA_035458445.1. GTDB lineage: Bacteria > Pseudomonadota > Alphaproteobacteria > Rhodobacterales > Rhodobacteraceae > Thermohalobaculum. The sequence goes on from DATHZU010000344.1 coordinate 3,266, forward strand.
TAGGGCGTGCCGCCCGGGACCTTGAAGCCCTTGCGGTCCCATGGCTTGACCGCGTCGTCCTCGCCGGCCTGCATCAGCCAGGCTTTCGCGGCCTCTTGCAGGCCCTCGCTTGGGACCACCTCGTCGACCAGCCCCGCCGCCTTTGCCCGGGCGGGGTCCGGGGTCTTGCCCTCCAGCAGGAAGGGTGCGGCGCCCATCACCCCCAGCATACGCACCAGCCGCGTGGTGCCGCCGGCGCCGGGGAACAGACCCACCAGGATCTCAGGCAGGCCGATCTTCGCCCTCGGATCGTCGGCGGCGATGCGGCGGTGGCAGGCGAGCCCGATCTCCAGCCCGATCCCCATCGCGGTGCCGGGGCAGGCCCAGACAAAGGGCTTGCCGCCCTTCAGCGTCTTCGGGTCCGCGCCCCCTCGCTCGATCTTGCGCAACACCCCGTGCAGCTGCATGACGAAGCCGAAGATCGATTCCGCCGGGTTGCCCCCGGCCACGGCGCCGGCCTTCAGCCCCGCCAGCACCTTCAGGTCCATGCCGCCGGCGAAATCCTTCTTGGCGCTGGTGATGACCACGCCTTTTACCGCCGCGTCGGCCAGCGCCGCGTCCACATGGGCCTCGAGCTCGGCGATGCCCTGCGGGTTCAGCACGTTCATCGACGCGCCCGGCAGGTCCCACGTGATGGTGGCGATGCCGTCCGCATCGGTGGCATAGTGGAAGATTTCGGTCATGGTTGCGCCCTCCTGCCACGGGTCATTTGACGACACTGCCGTCGCGCCGCGTGAACCAGCTTCTCGCCCCCTCGCGCCGCGCGATCAGGTCCACGTCGGAATAGGTGCAGGTATCGCTTTCCGCCCGGGTGCCGACCACGAGGACCTGCGCCGGCGCGCCGGATCGGTTCTGCAACTGGTGCCCATCGGTGTCGCCCGCCTTGAACCCTGCCGCGTCACCCGCCTTCAGCACCGTCTCGCCGCCGTCCTGCACCAGCACCAGTTCGCCCGAGACCACCCAGACAAACTCGTCCTCGGCCGTGTGCCAGTGCCGCAGCGACGAGGTGGCGCCCGGCTGCAAGGTGACCAGATCGACGCCGAACTGGGTCAGCCCGGCGGCATCGCCCAGCGGCCGGAAGGCCCGCTCGCCCATCTGACTGGCATGGGGCTCGGGATAGAACGAGCCGGTGAACGGCGCGATGGATTCGATATTGATCTTCGGCACTCTGCCCTCCCGCTCCGCCTAGAGGTCGGCCCCGGAGGAAGGCAAGTCAAGGGTCCATGCCTGCGCCGCGGACCGGGCGTGCCGGAGGGGCCTCACTGCGGAAGCTCGACCTCGCCTTCGAACCATGTCGTCTTCCGGCCGTCGGCCAATTGATTGCTGACGAATGTGCCCGTGCCAGTCATCCCGACGAACGTGCCGGTCCCGTGCAGGACCTGCCATACGCCTTGGCGATGGAACCGGTTCTTGTCCTGAGCGTTCCATGGATTGCTGCCGGGCGGCATCTGATGGGCAACCGTCCACTGGTTCGGTGGGGCGCCGAAGATGCAGATGCCCTCGCCAGTGATCTCGGCGGGAGTCCAGAAGCCTGCGCCGTGGCACTCGACGGGGCCACTTTCGAGAGGCCCAGATTCCCATTCGGTCGTGCCCGTGCTGTCGTAGATGTAGTAACCGGCGAATTCACCGGTCTTCCAGTTGCGAGATTCCATCAAGTAGGAGTTGGTGCCGCCGATCAGTTCACCCGCGCTGGCCTGCAATGGCAGGACAAGGGCGAGCGCCGCAAGGACCCTCATCGATGCCTTCGCCTCCGGTTGGAACGGTGAAATCATGAAGACGCAGTATGCGGCCGGTCGGAGGTAAAGCAACGGGAAATCCGATTGGCGCTGAATCGACCGTCAGCCATCGCTCTTTGCCCGGAGACGGGGCGAGACGCGGTGTCGGCCCCTGTTCACACCGTCCGCCCGACGACGAACTCGGCGATATCCTCCAGCGCCGTGCGGGTCTCGCCCGCCGGGAAGCCGGCCAGCGCCGCCAGGGCGCGATCGGCGTGGCCGCGTGCGGCGGCCTGGGTGCCGGTCAGGGCCTCCGTCTCGGTCAGATAGGCCATTGCCTGCTCCAGGTCTCCCGCCTCCTGCTGCCCCTTGGCGATGGTACGGCGCCAGAAGGCCTTTGCGTCGTCGCCGCCGCGGGCATAGGCCAGGATCACCGGCAGGGTGACCTTGCCCTCGCGGAAATCGTCGCCGGTGTTCTTGCCCAGCGCCGCCGAGGATCCGCCATAGTCCAGCAGGTCGTCCGCCAGTTGGAACGCCATGCCCAGGGCATCGCCATAGGTGTGGAGCGCTTGGACCCTCCCGGCATCCGCGCCCGCCACCACGCCGCCCACCTCGGTCGCGGCGGCGAACAGCGCCGCGGTCTTGCCGCGGATCACCTGGTCGTAGCGGGCGATGTCGGTGGTCAGGTCCTGCGCCGTGGTCAGCTGCAGCACCTCGCCCTCGGCGATCACGGCGGAGGCGTTCGAGAGGATGCGCAGCACCTCGACCGAGCCGGTCTCGACCATCAGTTGGAAGGCCCGGGCGAACAGGTAGTCGCCCACCAGCACGCTGGACTTGTTGTCCCACAGGATGTTGGCGGTGGCCTTGCCCCGGCGCTTGGCGCTCAGGTCGACCACGTCGTCATGCAGGAGCGTGGCGGTGTGGATGAATTCCACGGTCGCCGCCAGCTTTATGTGGTCGGCGCCCGAATAGCCGCACAGGCGGCTGGCGGCCAGCGTCAGGATCGGCCGCAGCCGCTTGCCGCCGGCCTCGATCAGATGGGCCGAGATCTCCGGGATGCGCGGCGCGTGCTCCGAGGCCATGCGCTCGCGGATCAGTTGGCTCACCCGGGTCAGGTCGTCCGACACCAGCGCCAGCAGGCGCTCGAACGGGCCGTCGGGGCTCGGGGTCTTGGCGGGCTTCGCTGTCATCCGGCGCTGGCTTCTCTCTCGCGGGCATGGTCCCGCTCGACCTGGCCCGAATGTTGGCGTAACTCTGGGGTCGAGATGGAAGAACTGTTGCGCACCAACGATCCGGCCCTTGTCCCCTATGCCCAGGCGTTGCTGGACGCGGAGGATATAGACTGCTTCATCTTCGACGTAAACATGAGCATCCTCGAAGGCAGCCTGGGAATCCTGCCGCGCCGGGTGATGGTGCGCAGCGCCGATCTCTACCGCGCCCGGCTGATCCTGCGCGACAACGGAATCGAGCCCTACGAGGCCGAGGCCTGGATATGACGGCCGCTGCCTTCGCGCCGGACGAGACCCGCGAGGACCGGCTGCTGGGCGGGCGGGTCAGATTGCTGCAGCCGCTGAAGGGCTATCGCGCCGCGACCGATCCGGTGTTCCTGGCGGCGGCGGTGCCGGCGCGGCCGGGCGAGCGGGTGCTGGATCTCGGCTGCGGCGCCGGAGCCGCCAGTTTCTGCCTGGCCGCCCGGGTCCCCGGGCTGGACCTGCACGGGCTGGAGATACAGCCCGCCTATCTGGCGCTGGCCCGGCAGAATGCTGGACTCAACGGCGTCGAAGTCACGCTGCACGAAGGCGACGTCGCGGCGCCGCCGAAGGCGTTGAAGCAGCTCTCCTTCGATCATGTGATGCTGAACCCGCCCTATCATGCCGAGGAATTCGTTGCCTCGCCGGTGGCCGGGCGGGACCGCGCGCACCGCGAGGCAGGTTCCGGCTTGGCGGCCTGGATCGGCGCCGCGCTGGCGCGCC
>DATHZU010000345.1:0-2061 GCA_035458445.1 Thermohalobaculum sp.
CGAGGGCGCCGATCAGGTTCTGCAGGCCTGGCGCGACGGGCTCGAGCCCGACCCGCTGCTGACGGTCTCCGAGTGGGCCGACCAACACCGCGTCCTGGCGGCGCGCGCCTCTGCCGAGCCGGGACGGTACCGCACGGCGCGCACGCCCTACATGCGCGCGATCATGGATGCGCTCAGCCCGAGCCATCCGGCGCAGCGGATCGTGTTCATGAAAGCCGCCCAGGTCGGCGCCACCGAGGCCGGCAACAACTGGATCGGGTTCGCGATCCACCAGGCGCCTGGGCCGATGCTCGCGGTCCAACCGACGGTCGAACTCGCCAAGCGCAATTCGCGCCAGCGCATCGATCCGCTGATCGAGGAGAGCCCGGCGCTCAGGGAACGGGTCAGACCGGCGCGGGCACGGGATTCCGGCAATACCATGCTGTCGAAGGAGTTCGCTGGCGGCATCCTGGTGATGACCGGTGCGAACTCGGCGGTGGGCCTGCGATCGACGCCGGCGCGCTACATCTTTCTCGACGAGGTCGATGCCTACCCGGCGAGCGCCGACGACGAGGGCGATCCGGTGACGCTGGCGGAAGCCCGCTCACTCACGTTCGCCCATCGCCGGAAAGTGTTTTTGGTTTCGACGCCGACGATCCGCGGCCTATCGCGGATCGAGCGGGAGTACGAAGCGAGCGACCAGCGGCGCCTGTTTGTGCCGTGCCCACACTGCGACCACATGCAGTGGCTCAAGTTCGACCGGCTGCGCTGGAAGAAGGGGGAGCCGCGGTCGGCGAGCTATCAATGCGAGGCCTGCGAGCAGCCGATTGCCGAACACCACAAGACGGCGATGCTCGAGGCTGGCGAATGGCGCGCGACCGCGGAGCCCGTCGACCCGACGACCATCGGTTTTCATCTGTCGGCGCTCTATTCGCCGATCGGCTGGCTGAGCTGGGAGCGGATCGCCCGCTCCTGGGAAGCAGCCCAGGGATCGGACGAGGCGATCAAAGCGTTCCGCAACACAATCCTTGGCGAGACCTGGGTCGAAACCGGCGAGGCGCCCGACTGGCAGCGGCTCTATGAACGCCGCGAGGCCTGGAAGCCGGGCGTAGTGCCCGCCGGCGGGCTGTTCCTGACCGCGGGCGCCGACGTCCAGAAGGATCGCATCGAGGTCGATGTCTGGGCCTGGGGCCGTAGCCTGGAGAGCTGGCTGGTTGATCATCTGGTGATCGAGGGCGGTCCGGAACGGCAGGAAACCTGGGCTGAGCTCAACGACGTGCTCGACCGAACCTGGCGGCACGCGGGAGGCGCGCATCTCAGGATCGCCAGGCTCGCGATCGATACCGGCTACGACGCGCCGGCGGTCTATGGCTGGGCGCGGTCGGCCGGGTTTGCGCAGGTGGCGCCGGTCAAGGGTGTCGAGGGATTCAACCGCTCGAGCCCGGTGTCCGGTCCGACATTCGTCGACGCGACCGACGCGGGCAAGCGGCTGCGTCGCGGCGCCCGTCTCTGGACCGTCGCGGTCTCGACCTTCAAGGCCGAGACATATCGCTTTCTGCGCTTGGACCGGCCGACCGACGAAGACCAGGCCGAGGGGGCACGGTTCCCGCCCGGCACGGTGCATCTGCCGCGCTGGGTCGAGGCCGAGTGGCTCAAGCAGTTCGTCGCCGAGCAGCTGATTACGGTCAGAACCCGGCGCGGCTTTGCCCGGCTCGAGTGGCAGAAGATGCGCGAGCGCAACGAGGCACTCGATTGCCGCGTTTATGCACGCGCCGCCGCCTGGATTGCCGGCGCCGACCGTTGGTCGGACGCGCGGTGGCGAGACCTCGAGGAACAGCTCGGCGTGACTTCCGACGAAGAGGCGACGGCGGGCTTCGTGAACCGGCCGTCGCCGGAGCCCACCGGCAAACGGCGTTCCGAGTGGTTCGGCCGCCGGGAAGGATGGTTGGGGTGAGTGACTGGACGGAGGCCGAACTTGCGGCGCTCAGGCGCGCTTATGCGAGCGGCACGCTTCGCGTGAGCTATGACGGCAAGTCCGTCGAGTATGGCTCCGCGGAGGATCTGATCGCCCGAATCCGGACT
>DATHZU010000346.1:0-4355 GCA_035458445.1 Thermohalobaculum sp.
ACCATGTCGCGATAGACGCTGAGGAGCGCGTTGACGAAGATCTGCACGTCCGCCTCGTTGGCCTGGATCCAGTCGAGATTGCCGAACAGCGCCTCGTCGCTGGCGTCCACGTCGAACATCGGCAGGACGTTGAAGTTCTCGCCATGGGCGCGCATCAGCTTGTTCTTGTTCGACAGGTCGATGATCGTCGCGTCGGCCTGGTTCGCCAACAGGGCGGCGACCCGGTTGGCCGAGCCCGGCACATAGGAGCGCTCGCCGAACTTGATGCCCATCTTGTCCTCGATCACGTTGGCGATCGAGTCGGTGCCGCCGCCGCGCGAATGCAGCAGGATCGGCTGGCCGTTCAGGTCCTCGAGCTTCGAATACTTCTTGGTGGTCACCGGGAAGAACTTCAGCTTCGAGAGCTGGAAGATGATCCGGATCGGCGCCTTCGATTTCTGCATCGCGGCATAGGGCGTGCCGAAGCCGATATCCATCTGGCCGCTGAGCACGGCCTGGATCGCCAGTTCCTCGTCCGAGAAGGCGGTCCATTCGTATTCCAGCCCGTTCGCCTTGGCGCGGTCGAGCGCCACGAAGAAGGCGGCGAGCTCGTCCGACGGGGTCTCGGCCAGGGCGATGCGGATCTTGCCGGCCTCGGCCTGCGACAGGGTCATTGCCCCGGCGCACAGGATCGCGGCACAGCCGGTGGTTATCTTTCTGAGTAGCGCGTTCATCATGTTCCTCCCTGAGAACGGTTTCTGGTCTTGGTTGCGGTTCTGCGCCGGCAGCCCCTGCCGCCGGCCATCAAGTCGTCTCAAACTTCTCCGAACAGGCGCGCCGAAACCGAGCCGATGTGCTGGCGCATGGCTTCCTGCGCCGCAGCCGCGTCACGGGCTTCGATGGCGGCGGTAATCCGGTCATGCTCGGCGAAGCTGGTATGCGCCGCCGGCGGCCGCGTGGACTCGCGCACGACGCTGGCCCAGGCGACGGCGCGGCGCGCCTGGTTCAGCTGGTCGAACAGCGCCAGCAGAAGCAGATTGTCCGAGGCCTCGGCGACCGCCCGGTGGAACAGGTCGTCATGGGTCTCGTAGTCGGCCCAGGACGAGGCCGAGGCGGCGCGCTCCTTGCACAGCCTGATCCGCGTGATCGCCTCGCCCGAGGCGTTGATCGCGGCCTCGCGGGCGATCGCGGGTTCGATGCAGAGCCGGGCGCGCATCATCCGGACCGGGGTCAGCTGGCGGCCGAGCAGGGCGAATCCCGCGGGGCCGCCGGCATCGCCCTCCGCCGCCAGGAAGGTGCCCTTGCCCACATGGCGCCAGATGATTCCGTCCCGCTCGAGCGCGTCCAGAGCCTTTCGCAGCACGGTGCGGCTCATCCGCAGCCGGCCGATCAACTCGCGCTCGGGAGGCAGGCGGTCGCCAGGCGCATAGTCTCCCGCCGAAAGAAAGCTCCTGAGGGTCGCGATCGCGTCCTCGCGCTCGTTGGGCTCGGGTCTCGTCAGCACAGGTCCAGCCTTGTGGATTGATCGACCAAGATCGATGATTGCCAAGGTTAATCGCGATCAATCGAGTCTCGCAACCTGTTTCTCGCGAAAATTTCAGATTGGTTGCGATTGATCTGCATTTCCCGACGGTCTAAGAGATGCGTTCAGTCTTGCAGGGAACGGAGGAAAACATGTCCCGGTTTGTGATCGAAACGCCTGCCTTGCCGACGCTTCCGGTACGAGGCACGGATGCCGTCTTTCCGGTCCGCCGGGTCTATTGCATCGGGCGCAACTATGCCGCCCACACCATCGAGATGGGCGGCGATCCCGACCGCGAGCCGCCGTTCTTTTTCCAGAAGAACCCGGACAACCTGGATAGCTCGGGCGAGTTCCCCTATCCGGTCAAGTCGAAGGACGTGCATCACGAGCTGGAGATGGTGGTGGCGCTGAAGTCCGGCGGCACCAATATCCCGGTCGCCAGCGCGCTGGACCGTGTCTATGGCTACGCCGTCAGCCTGGACATGACGCGCCGCGACCTGCAGGGCGAGGCCAAGGATCTGCGCCGCCCCTGGGAGATCGGCAAGGCTTTCGAGCGCTCGGCCCCCTGCGGCCCTCTGGTGCCGGCCTCCGAGATCGGCCATCCGGATCACGGGCTGGTACAGCTGAAGGTGAACGGCAAGGTCACCCAGACCGGCGACCTGGACCAGATGATCTGGAAGGTGCCGGAGATGATCTCGTACCTGTCCGAGTATTTCGAGCTGGCCGCCGGCGACGTGATCATGTCGGGCACGCCCTCGGGCGTCGGCCCGGTGGTCAGGGGTGACGTCATGGAGGCCGAGATCGAGGGCGTAGGCAGCCTGACGGTCACCGTGGTCTGAGCGCGGAAATGCGCGGCGCGGCGGCGATCCGGTGGGCGACCCGGGCCGGCGCGCCTATATTCCGTGCTGGACACCAGGAAACAGGGGAAGGCCGACCCGCATGACCGGATTGCGTGGATTCGCCGATAGCGGCCGCACGGTCCTGCGCATGGAGGGCCGCGACGCGCGCGACGTGTTGCAGAACGTGGTGACCAACGATCTGGGCCGGCTGGGGGCCGGCCGGGCGGTCTATGCGGCGCTGCTGACGCCGCAAGGCAAGTATCTGTTCGATTTCATGCTGGTCGCGGCCCCGGACGGCACGCTGCTGATCGACGCCGATGCCGGGCAGGCCGCCGCCCTGGCCGGGCGGCTGAAGATGTACTGCCTGCGCCGCGACGCGCGGGTGGCGGGCGAGACCGGGCTGGGCGTGGCGCTGGTCTGGGGCGCGGGCGTGCCCGAGGTGCCGGAGGGGGCGATCCTGGTGCCCGATCCGCGCAATCCGGCGCTGGGCTGGCGCCTTTACGCCGGGGATGCTGCCGCGGCGCTGGCCGCGACCGGCGCAGAGGCGGCCGGGGCGGGCGATTATGACGCGCTTCGAGTCGCGCATCTGGTCCCGGCCAGCGGCGTCGAGCTGGTGCCGGACGAGACCTATATCCTGGAAGCCGGGTTCGAGGCGCTGAACGGCGTCGACTTCCGCAAGGGCTGCTATGTGGGCCAGGAGGTCACGGCGCGGATGAAGCACAAGACCGAGTTGAAGAAGCGGCTGGTGCGGGTGCGGGTCGAGGGCGCAGCGCCCCCCGGCACGCCGGTCGAGGCGGAGGGAAAGCCGGCCGGGACGCTGTTCACCCAGGCGGGGGATCAGGCGCTGGCGCATCTGCGGCTCGACCGGGCCGCAGAGCCGATGCGGGCCGGGGACGCGCGGGTGATCTACGAGGGTTGACGCCGACGGCAGACGCTGCCCCGGGGGAGGCCCGGGACAGCGGTTCCTGTCGCGCAGTGGCGCCGAACCTACCGTGCCGCCTCGAGCATCCGGGCCGCCAGCTTGCGGGTCAGCTTGACCGGGTTGCCGCCTGCGGTCGGGTCCTTCGGCGCCATCCGGGCGATCTGCTCGAAGCTCGAATCGGGGATGCCGAAGGCGGCGAGCCCCGCGGGCACCCCAAGCTCGGCCCGAAGCTCGACCACGTAATCCATGAAGCCGTTGAACCCGCGCTTGATCCCCAGATAGCCCGCCAACCGCTTGATCTTCGCCGATATGGCGCGGCGGTTCGCCGTCAGTACCGCGGGCATGACCACGGCGTTGGTCATGCCGTGATGGGTGTCGTGCATCGCCCCGATCGGGTGCGACAGCGCATGGATGGCGCCCAGCCCCTTCTGGAACGCGACCGCGCCCATGGCGGCGGCGCTCATCATGTGGGCGCGGGCCTCGATGTCGTCGGGCGCGGCATAGGCGCGGGGCAGGTATTCCTTGACCAGCCGCATGCCCTCGACGGCGATGCCCTCGGACATCGGGTGGTAGAAGGGCGAGCAATAGGCCTCGAGGCAATGGGCGAAGGCGTCCATGCCGGTGCCGGCGGTGATGAACTTCGGCATGCCCACGGTCAGTTCCGGGTCGCAGATCACGATGGCGGGCAGCATCTTCGGGTGGAAGATCACCTTCTTCACATGGTCCTTCGAGTTGGTGATCACCCCGGCGCGGCCGACCTCGGAGCCGGTGCCGGCGGTGGTGGGAACCGCAACGATGGGGGCGATGCCCGCGGGGTCGGCGCGGGTCCACCAGTCGCCGATATCCTCGAAATCCCAGACCTTGCGCTTCTGGCCCTGCATGAAGGCGACGCATTTGCCGAGATCGAGACCCGAACCGCCGCCGAAGGCCACGACGCCGTCATGCCCGCCTGCCTTGTAGGCCTCGACGCCCGCCGCCAGGTTCAGGTCGGTGGGGTTCGACTGCACCTCGGCGAACAGGCCCGCCTTCAGCCCGGCGCCGTCCAGCAGGTCGAGGGCGTTCCTGGTGATCGGCAGCGCGGCCAGCGCCTTGT
>DATHZU010000347.1:0-2240 GCA_035458445.1 Thermohalobaculum sp.
CAGCCCCTCCTCCAGCACCGTGCCGGTCATCCGGGTGTCGGGGCCGCCCAAGAGGCCGGTGGGGTGGAACTGCACCATCTCCATGTCACGCAGCGGCAAACCCAGCCGCAGCGCCATGGCCAGCCCGTCGCAGGTCTTGTCGCCCGAGGGCGTGTGGTAGCGGTACATCGACGGGCCCGCCCCGGTCGCCAGCAGCACCGCCCTGGCCTGCACCAGCCGGTACTCGCCGCTGCGCATGTCGATCAGCAGCACGCCCGCCAGGCCCGACCCATCCTTGGCGGGGATCAGCTCGATGGCCCGGTGCTCCTCCAGTGCCGCCACGTCCAGCGCCCGGACCTGCTCCATCAGCCGGTTGATGATCTCGATGCCGGTCAGGTCGCCCTTGTGGACCGTGCGGTCGAAGCTTTGCCCGGCGAAGGCCTTCTGGTGCAGCGAGCCGTCGGGGTTGCGGTCGAAGAAGCAGCCGATCTCGTTTTCCAGTTCGCGGATGCGGGTGACTGCGGTCTCGCAGAGCTTCCAGGCCAGATCCTGCCGGGGCAGCCACTTGCCCCCGGCGATGGTGTCCATGAAATGCCGCTCGACCGAGTCGCCTGCCGCCAGCGCCACGTTGTAGCCGCCTTGCACCATGCGGGTGCAGCCGCATTTGCCGACCAGGCCCTTGACCGCCAGCGTCACCTGCAGGTCGGGGTTGGCCTGCTTGGCGTGCAGCGCCGCGAACAGCCCCGCACCGCCGGTGCCCAGGATCAGGATATCGGTGCGGCCCTTCTCGACCTGCATCAGAAGGCCCCGATCAGGAACACGCCGCCGATCAGCGCCGAGGCGGCGGCCCCCGGCAGGATCCAGCCCAGCCGGGCATCGCGCCATGGCAGCAGCTCCAGCACCAGCAGGCGCAGGCCGAAGAACAGGTGCAGCGCCAGGGCGGTGACCAGCCCCCATTCGGCGAGCTTCACCAGCCCCAGGTCGGTCCAGACCAGGAACTCGTCCAGCGCCGCCCGCTCGACCGCCAGCCCCAGGGCGAGGAAATGGAACGGCAGGAACAGCGCCAATGCCAGACCGCTGAGCCGGTGGCCGAGGAAGGCCCAGTACGCCCGATGATTCCGGTGCCCCCTCATGCCACCACCGCCCAGACCGCGCGGGCGCCCAGCGCCAGCAGCACCAGCCCCAGGCCCAGCGCCAGCCCGTCCACCGCCCAGCGTTTCAGCCCGGTGGTCTCGCGCAGGATGTTGCGCAGGCCGATGGGGGCGTGGATCGCCACGGTCCCCACGAAGACGCCGTAGAACAGCGCCCATCCGGCCGAGCCCTGGGTGCGGCCGAGGATCTCCGCCGCCGTCAGCCCGCCGCGGATCGCCACCAGCACCAGACCCAGATGCACCAGCACCAGCGGCGCCAGCACCAGGGCAGTCAGCCGCTGGGCCAGGAACAGGCGGCGCTCCATCACCGCGCCCCCAGGAACAGCGCCGCCAGTGACATCCGCTTCAGCCCGGCGATGCCCTCGGTGGGGCTGAGGCCCACCGGGCAATGGGCCATGCAGCTTCCCTGCGAATGGCAGGACCCGCAGCCGCCCCGGCCCATGGCCCTGTCCAGCGTCTCGCGGCCCTTCACATGGCGCTGATCGTTGACCAGCGTCCAGGCCCGCAGAAGGGCGGCGGGGCCCAGATACTCCTCGTCTCCGGCGACCACATCGCAGGCGGCGTAGCAGACGGCGCAGTTGATGCACTCGATCCCCGCATCCGCCGCCTTGCGTCGGGGCGAGGCCGGGTCCACCGCCGCCGGCGGATCGGCGCGGGTCTCGCCACCCTCGAACCGTCCGCAGGCGGATTTCCACTTGTCGAAGAACGGCGTCATGTCGGTGGCGAGGTCGCGCAGCCGGGGCAGGCTGCGCAGCGGCTCGACGGTCAGCGTGCCGCCCTGCGCCACCCGGCTGACATGGGTCCGGCAGGTCCAGCGCGGCACGCCGTTGACCGTCATGGCGCAGGAGCCGCAAACCCCCACCCGGCAGGCGAATCGATAGGCCAGGTCCGGCGCATGGCGCCGCTGCACCTCGGTCACCACGTCCAGCACGGTCTGGTTCTCGCGCAGCGGCACCCGGTAGGTGACCAATGCGCCCTCCTCCGCCCCCCGCCACAGGCGGACGGTCAGCTCGCGGTCCTGCGGTGAAGGCGATTCCCCGGTCATGCCGCAGCCTAGACATGGGAACGGGAACCCGGCAACTGTGGAGGCACAAGCCGCTCCAGGGATCA
>DATHZU010000348.1:0-6041 GCA_035458445.1 Thermohalobaculum sp.
ATGGCAAGGCGATGGGCGCTGGCGAGACCCGCCGGGCCGGCACCGACAACGGCGACCCGCTTGCCGGTGGGCGCCGCGCGGCTGAAGGGCTGGCGGCCGGTTGCCATCTGGGCATCGGTGGCGAAGCGCTGGAGGCGGCCGATCTGCACCGGCTCGCCCTCGGCGGTCTCGCGCACGCAGGCCTGCTCGCACAGCGTCTCGGTGGGGCAGACGCGGGCGCACATGCCGCCCAGGATGTTCTGGCTCAGGATGGTCTCAGCCGCCGCAAGGGTCGCGCCCGAGGCGATCTCGCGGATGAACAGCGGAATGTCGATCTCAGTCGGACAGGCAACGGTGCAGGGTGCGTCGTGGCAGAAGTAGCAGCGATCGGCGGCGACCCGGGCTTCATGGGCGGTCAGCGGCGGATGCAGGTCGCCGAAATTCCTCGCCAGTGTCCCGCCATCGAGACGGCCCGCAACGATTCCGGGGCTGAGATCGGCCTGTGACATGCGCACACTCCCGTTGGGCAAGATCAGGGAAACTATGCGGCGCCGTCGTAATTTTATCAATTGGAAAATTTTATCGTTTGGAAAAATTTTTGCAGTCCCGATTTGGTGCCATTATGCGCGGAGCGTGAGTGATTCTGGCGGGAGCGATGGCAGGCCGGACACGAGTGAAGATTTGCTGCATCGCCTCGCCGGACGAGGCAGCGATGGCAGCGGCCCATGGCGCCGACCTCCTGGGGCTTGTCGGGCCGATGCCGACCGGGCCGGGACCGATCACCGAGGCCGAGGCGGTAACGATCGCGCGGGGCGCGCCGCCCTGGGCGACCCCGGTGCTGCTGACCGCCCGGGAGACGGCCGAGTCGATCGCCGCCCATGCCGCCGAAGCAGGCGTGCGGGCCGTGCAGATCGTCCGCCACCTGTCCCCGGACGAGCTGGCGCGGCTGGCCCGGATTGCACCGGACCTCGCGCGCATGCAGGTTGTGCATGTCGAGGACGACACGGCGCTGGACCTGATCGATGCCTACGCGCCGCATGTCACCGCCTTCCTGCTCGATTCCGGACGCCCGTCGCGGCACGAGCTTGGCGGTACCGGCCGGGTGCATGACTGGCGGATCAGCGCCGAGTTCGTCCGCCGCTCGCCCTGCCCCGTCTTCCTCGCCGGCGGCCTGACGCCGGAGAATGTCGGCGAGGCGATCAGCCGGGTGCGGCCCTTCGGGGTCGACCTCTGTACCGGCGTGCGGGTGAACGGCGCACTTGACCCCGCCCGGCTGGCGGCTTTCATGGTGGCCGTGCAATCCGCCGACGACGAGCGCCGTTCATGACCATCTTCAACCTCGGCTCGATCAACATCGACCATGTCTACCGGGTGCCGCACCTGCCGGGGCCGGGCGAGACCGTCTCGGATATCGGCTATGCACAGGGGCTGGGCGGCAAGGGCGCGAACATGTCGCTGGCCGCGGCGCTGGCGGGCGCCGGGGTCCGGCATATCGGCGCCCTCGGCGCCGATGACGGCTGGGTGCGCGACCGGCTGGCCGCGTCGGGTGTGGGGGTCGGTAACATCCTGACGGTCGAGGCGGCGACAGGCCACGCCGTCGTCGTCGTCGATGATGCCGCCGAGAACCAGATCGTCATCCATGGCGGCGCCAACCGGGCCTTGACGCAGGATCAGATCGCCCGGGCGCTGGAGACGGCGAAGCCGGGCGACTGGTTCCTGGCGCAGAACGAGACCAACCTGGTCGCCGAGGGCTTCGCGATGGCAAGGCGTGCGGGGCTGCGCACCGCCTATGCCGCCGCACCCTTCGACGCCGTGGCGGCCGCGGCGCTGATCGGCAGCGTCGACCTGATCGCCGTCAACGAGGTCGAGGCGGCGCAGCTGGCCGCCGCGCTGGGCGTGGCGGTCGAGGACCTGCCCGTGCGCGAGGTGCTGATCACGCTCGGCGCCCGTGGGGCACGGCATATCGGCGAGACCGAGACGACGGTACCCGCCTTTCCCGTCACCCCTGTCGACACCACGGGCGCGGGGGATTGCTTCTTCGGCTGGTTCCTGGCCGCCCGCGACCGGGGCGAGACCCCACGCGAGGCGCTGAGCCTGGCCTCGGCGGCGGCGGCGATCCAGGTCACGCGGCCCGGGGCGGGCGACGCGATGCCGAGCGCGGCCGAGGTAGCGGCCTTCCTGGCGGAGCGCGGCGCGTGAGAAAGCTGATCATCGACACCGATCCCGGCATCGACGACGCCATGGCGATCTTCTACGCCGCGGCACATCCCGGGCTGGAGCTGATCGGGCTCACATCCGTCTTCGGCAACGTCCCGGTGGCGGTGGCCACCCGCAATGCGCTGCGGCTGGCCGAACTGACCGGGCAGCCCATCCCGGTCGCCGAGGGCGCCGCGGCGCCGATGGTGCAGCCGCTGCAGCCGCATCCGGATTTCGTGCACGGAGCCGAGGGGCTGGGCGACATTCCGCCCGAGGCCCCGCGCGGCAGGCCGGACCCGCGCCCGGCGGCGCGGTTCCTGTCCGAATCCTGCGCCGCGCATCCGGGCGAGGTCACGATCTGCGCCGTGGGACCGCTGACCAACCTGGCGGCGGCGCTGGCGCAGTATCCGGCGATTGTCCGGGACGTTGGCCATGTGGTGGTGATGGGCGGTGCGGTGGAATGCCCCGGCAACGTCAACGCCGATGCCGAGGCCAATATCTGGAACGACCCGCACGCGGCGGCGGCGGTGTTTGCGGCGGACTGGCCGGTGACGCTGGTCGGGCTGGACATCACCGAGCGGGTGAACTGCTCGCCCGCCGACTTCGCCGGCCTGGGGCGGGCGGCTCCGGTCATCGGCGGCTTCCTGAACGACGCCGTGCAGTTCTACATCCACTTCCACCGCCAGCGCCACGGGCTGGACGGCTGCCACATGCACGACCCG
Organism: Thermohalobaculum sp.; assembly: GCA_035458445.1. Taxonomy (GTDB): domain Bacteria; phylum Pseudomonadota; class Alphaproteobacteria; order Rhodobacterales; family Rhodobacteraceae; genus Thermohalobaculum. Next base: position 2,898 of record DATHZU010000348.1, read on the forward strand.
ACGGCTGTGGTCGCGATCACCGATCCGGCGCTTTTCGACATCCGCGAAGCGCCCCTTGCGGTGACGCTGGACGGCGAGGCGGCCGGGCGCACCCGGGCGGCGCCCGGTGCACCCGCACCGCCGGTCCGGATCGTCCTGGGCGGCGACCTCGACGCCATCCGGCGGCGGTTCCTCGAGGTTATGGCCACAGCGGACGCTTGCCGGCACGCCGCGCTCGGGGCAAGGTGATCGGCGAGAACAGGGAGAGCGCGTGCCCATGGCCGCAGATTTCGACATCCAGACCGTCTCCTACACCGGCGCCAGCGCGCCGGCGGATTTCACCCGCAGCTTGCGCGAGACCGGCTTCGCGGTTCTGACCGACCACCCCATCGGCCCCGAGCGGATCGCCGAGGCCTATTCCGCCTGGGGAAGGTTCTTCAACTCCGAGGCCAAGCACGCCTACACCGCCCGGCCGGAGACCCAGGCGGGGTTCTTTCCCTTCCGATCGGAGAACGCCAAGGGCGCGAAGGCCAAGGACCTGAAGGAGTTCTACCACGTCTATCCGGACGGCCCGGTGCCGCCGGAGCTGGAGGCGCTGACCCGCAAGCTCTACGCCGACCTGGTGGCCATCGGCGCCGCGCTGCTGCAATGGGTGCAGGCCGAGGCGCCGCCGGAGGTCCGGGTCCGGTTCTCCGAGCCCTTGCCCGCGATGCTGGCGGGCTCGAAGCAGAACCTGCTGCGGATCATCCACTACCCGCCGGTGGACGAGGTGCCCGAACCTGGCGCGGTGCGCGCCGCCGCCCATGGCGACATCAACCTGGTCACCGTGCTGCTGGCGGGCTCGGCCCCGGGGCTGGAGGCGCGGGACACCGGCGGCAACTGGCACGCCGTGCCCTGCGACCCCGGCATGATCGCCATCAACTGCGGCGACATGCTGGAGATGGCCTCGGGCGGCTATTTCCCGTCGACGGTGCATCGGGTGGTGAACCCCGAGCAGACCGCCAAGGGGGCGCGGTTCTCGATGCCGATGTTCTGCCACCCTCGCCCGGAGGTGGTCCTGAAGCCGGGCACCACGGCGGACGATTTCCTGCAGCAGCGACTGCGCGAGATCGGGTTGAAGGGGTAAAGGACCAAACCTGACAGGGAGGTTTTGCGGATGATCATGCGCGTGTTTCAGGTGACCACCCATCCCGGGAAGGAAGGTGAATTTGGCAAGTTCTTCCATGAGACCGCGATCCCGCTGATGAAACGGACGCCAGGATTGGTGAAGGTGATCCCCGGCGCTCCCCGCCCCAAAAGCCCGACCGAATTCTGCATGGTGATGGTCTGGAAGGATCTCGACTCGCTGAAGGCCTTCGTCGGCGAGGATTACCAGAGCGCGCATATCCACCCGGACGAGGCCGAACTCGTGAAGGCCAGGACGATCAAGCATTATGAGATGGTCGAAGCCTGAGAAACCACGTTATCAATAACGGAACCCGGCCGCGATGCCGGTGACAGGGAGGGAAGAATGCAACTGAAAAGTCTGATTGCCGGGGCCGCGCTCGCGGCGATTTCCAGCATCGCCCAGGCCGCCGACTTCAAGCCGGCCGTGGTCTTCGACATGGGCGGCAAGTTCGACAAGTCCTTCAACGAGGGCGTCTGGAACGGCGTCAAGAAGTTCATGGACGAGACCGGGGTCGAGGTGATGGAGTTCGAGGTCACCAACGAGACCCAGCGCGAGCAGGCGATGCGGCGCATGGTCGACCGCGGTGCCACCGTCGTTCTGGGGGTTGGCTTTGCGCAGGCCGACGCCATCGACAAGGTGGCCGAGGAGAACCCCGACAAGCAGTTCGCCATCATCGACGTGTTCTGGCTCGACCGTCCGAATCTCCGCCAATACGCCTTCAAGGAGCATGAAGGCAGCTATCTGGTCGGCGTCGCCGCGGCATTGACCTCGCAGACCGGCAAGGTCGGCTTCGTCGGCGGCATGGACATACCCCTCATCCGCAAGTTCGCCTGCGGCTATGTGCAGGGCGCCAAGGAGGCCAAGCCGGGCACCGAGGTGATCCAGAACATGACCGGCACCACGCCCAGCGCCTGGAACGACCCGGCCAAGGGCGCCGAGCTGACCCAGAGCCAGATCGACCGCGGCGCCGACGTGATCTACCACGCCGCCGGCGGCACCGGGAACGGCGTCATCCGCGCCGCCGCGGATGCGGGCAAGCTGGCGATCGGGGTCGATTCGAACCAGAACGGCCTGGCGCCGGGTTCGGTGCTGACCTCGATGCTGAAGCGGGTCGACGTGGCTGCCTACGACACCCTGAAGGACGCGATGGACGGCAACTTCACCTCGGGCGTCATTGCCCTGGGGCTGGCCGAGGAAGGCGTCGACTGGGCACTGGACGAGCACAACGCCTCGCTGGTGACCGATGCGGTGAAGGCGGCGGTCGAGAAGGCCAAGGCCGACATCATCTCGGGCGCGATCCAGGTCCATAATTACGAGACCGACTCGAACTGTCCGTTCTGAGCCTTGGCTGACCGGGGGGATCGCGGCTTCAAGGTCCGCGCACTGGGCGAGATCGCCATCCGGTGCGCGGACATCGCGGCCATGGAGCGGTTCTATCAGGAGGTGATCGGCCTGGAGAAGCTGGCCGATCGCGCGGGCGGGATCACCTTCTTTCGCATCGCCGAGGGCCATGCCGGCCACACCGCCGTGCTGGCGCTGTTCGCCCACGACGCCACTGTCCGCCCGGGCCTGCATCCGACGGACGCGGTGCCCGAGGCGGGCGCGCGCTCCTCGCTCCACCATCTGGCGCTGAGCCTCGGCTGGGACGAGCAGGAGCGCGCCATCGCCTGGTACGACCGGATCGGCCAGCCCTACCGGGTCAAGCATTTCGACTGGATCGGCTGGCGCGGCGTCTTCACCGAGGACCCCGAGGGCAACACGGTGGAACTGGTTGCCGCCGGCCCGGGGCGCGCGCCGTGACCGCGCCCGCCGTCCGGCTCCGCGCCATCACCAAGCGCTTCGGCGCGGTGCTGGCCAATGATGCCATCGACCTCGACGTCGCCGCCGGAACGATCCACGGCATCATCGGCGAGAACGGGGCCGGCAAGTCGACGCTGGTGAGCATCCTCTACGGGTTCTACGGCGCCGATAGCGGGCGGATCGAGATCGACGGCAAG
>DATHZU010000349.1:0-3895 GCA_035458445.1 Thermohalobaculum sp.
ATCCCCGTTTCGGTCAGCGAGGACATGATCGGTCACAAGTTCGGCGAGTTCTCGCCGACCCGGACCTATTACGGCCACGCGGCCGACAAGAAAGCGAAGCGGAGATAAGACGATGGGCAAGGACAACAATCCGCGCCGCTGCGCAGACAACGAGGCGATGGCCGTGAACCGCATGGTCAGGGTCAGCCCGCAGAAGCTGAACCTGGTCGCGGCGATGATCCGCGGCAAGCCGGTCGACACCGCGCTGGCGATGCTGACCTTCTCGAAGAAGCGCATCTCGGACGACGTCAAGAAGACGCTGCAGTCCGCCGTCGCCAACGCCGAGAACAACCACGGGCTGGACGTCGATGCCCTGGTGGTCGCCGAGGCCTATGTGGGCAAGAACATGACCCTCAAGCGGGGCCGCCCCCGGGCGCGCGGCCGCTATGGCAAGATCATGAAGCCTTTCAGCCAGTTGACGATCACAGTCCGGCAGGTAGAGGAGCAGGCCTAATGGGTCACAAAGTCAATCCGATCGGCCTGCGTGTCGGGATCAACCGTACCTGGGACAGCCGCTGGTATGCGGACACCAAGGAATACGGCGATCTGCTGCACGAGGACCTCAAGATTCGCGCCTTCATCAAGAAGGAATGCGGCCAGGCCGGCATCAGCCGCGTGGTCATCGAGCGTCCGCACAAGAAGTGCCGGGTGACGATCCACTCGGCGCGCCCGGGTGTGATCATCGGCAAGAAGGGCGCCGATATCGAGAAGCTGCGCAAGAAGATCGCCGAACTGACGGCGTCGGAACTGCACCTGAACATTCTCGAGATTCGCCGCCCCGAGCTGGACGCCCAGCTGGTGGCCGAGAACATCTCGCAGCAGCTCGAGCGCCGTGTGTCATTCCGCCGCGCGATGAAGCGCTCGGTACAGAATGCCATGCGGATGGGTGCCCAGGGCATCCGGATCAACGCTGCCGGCCGTCTGGGCGGTGCCGAGATCGCCCGCACCGAGTGGTACCGCGAGGGCCGGGTGCCGCTGCACACGCTGCGCGCCGACATCGATTACGCCCACCACGAGGCCAAGACCGCCTACGGCATCATCGGCGTCAAGGTGTGGATCTTCAAGGGCGAGGTCATGGAGCATGACCCGGCGGCCCGCGACCGGCGCCAGCAGGAAATGCAGGAAGGCGGCGCAGGCCGTCCCCAGCGCTAGACCTGCCTGAGGAGACAGAACAATGCTTTCGCCCAAGCGAACGAAATTCCGCAAGATGCACAAGGGCCGTATCCATGGCGAAGCCAAGGGCGGTTCCGAGCTGAACTTCGGACACTTCGGTCTCAAGGCCATCGAGCCCGACCGGATCAACGCGCGCCAGATCGAGGCGGCGCGCCGTGCCATGACCCGTGCCATGAAGCGTCAGGGCCGCGTGTGGATCCGCATCTTCCCCGACGTCCCGATCAGCAAGAAGCCGATCGAGGTCCGCATGGGCAAGGGCAAGGGCTCGCCGGAATACTGGGCGGCAAAGGTCAAGCCCGGCCGGATCATGTTTGAGATTGACGGCGTGCCGGAAGCTGTGGCAAGGGAGGCGCTCCGCCTCGCCGCCATGAAGATGTCGGTCAAGAGCCGGATCGTCGTCCGAGAGGACTGGTAATCGCAGGGGCCTGCGCCCGGAAGGGAAGCAGGCACCACAATGTTTGATGAATGATGCCGGCGGGACCGCCCGGGGGCATATCTGTCAAGGAAGGAATGTCGCCATGAAAGCTTCCGAGCTGCGCGACAAGACGCCGGACCAGCTCCGCGAGGAGCTTGACCGCCTGAAGAAGGAGGGGTTCAACCTCCGTTTCCAGGCGGCGACCGGCCAGCTTGAGAACACCGCGCGCAAGCGCACGGTGCGCCGCGACGCCGCGCGCGTGAAGACGATCCTGAACGAAAAGGCCCGCGCGGCCGCCGCGTCCGAGTGAGGTGAGATAAGATGCCGAAGCGAATCCTTACGGGCACGGTCGTCAGCGACAAGAACGACCAGACCGTCACGGTCCAGGTCGAGCGCCGCTTCACCCATCCGGTGATGAAGAAGACCGTGCGCAGCTCGAAGAAGTATCGCGCCCACGATGCCGCGAACGCCTGCAAGCAGGGCGACACCGTGCGTATCCAGGAATGCGCGCCAAAGTCGAAAACGAAACGCTGGGAGGTCGTGACCCAGGCCGATTGACCTGACACGATACCTGGTTTTGTCGAAACCAGGCCCGAGCCGCCGAAGTTGAAATCGGGGCGATGGGCCAAGGTCGGGAGAAACCTCCATGATCCAGATGCAGACCAATCTGGACGTCGCCGACAACTCGGGCGCGCGTCGGGTGCAGTGCATCAAGGTGCTGGGCGGCGCCAAGCGCAAATACGCGCATGTCGGCGACATCATCGTCGTTTCCGTCAAGGAAGCGATCCCGCGCGGCCGCGTGAAGAAGGGCGACGTGCGCAAGGCGGTCGTCGTGCGCACCGCCAAGGAGGTGCGCCGCGAGGACGGCACCTCGATCCGTTTCGACCGCAACGCGGCGGTGATCCTCACCAATCAGAACGAGCCGGTCGGAACCCGTATCTTCGGCCCGGTCGTCCGCGAGCTGCGCGCGAAGAACTTCATGAAGATCATCTCGCTGGCTCCGGAGGTGCTGTGATGGCTGCGAAGCTCAAGAAGGGCGATCGCGTCGTCGTGATCGCCGGCCGCGACAAGGGCAAGGAAGGCGAGATCCTGCGGGTATTGCCCGCCGAGCGCCGCGCCCTCGTCTCGGGCATCAACATGGTGATCCGGCACACCCGCCAGACCCAGACCCAGCAGGGCGGCCGCCTGTCGAAGGAAGCCACGCTGGACCTTTCCAACATCGCGCTTGTCGATCCCAAGGACGGCGGCCCGACCCGGGTCGGCTTCAAGTTCCTGGAAGACGGCACCAAGGTGCGTTTCGCCAAAAAATCGGGGGAGGTCATCGATGGCTGACGGCTCCGCATATGTTCCGCGCCTGAAGGCGCTCTACGACACCAGCATCCGGGCCGCCCTCAAGGAGGAGTTCGGCTACAAGAACGACATGCAGATCCCGCGGCTCGACAAGATCGTGCTGAACATGGGCGTCGGCGAGGCGGTGGCGGACTCGAAGAAGATCAAGACCGCGCATGACGAGCTGATGCAGATCGCGGGCCAGAAGCCGGTGATCAACAAGGCGAAGAAGTCGATCGCGACCTTCAAGCTGCGCGACGGCATGCCGATCGGTGTCAAGGTCACCCTGCGCCGCGAGCGCATGTACGACTTCCTCGACCGCCTGATCATGATCGCCATGCCCCGCATCCGCGACTTCCGCGGGCTCAGGGGCAAGCATTTCGACGGCCGCGGCAACTTCGCCATGGGCATCAAGGAGCACATCGTGTTCCCGGAGATCGACTACGACAAGGTCGACGATATCCGGGGCATGGACATCATCATCACCACCACGGCGTCCACCGATGCCGAAGCGAAGGCGCTGTTGAAGCATTTCAACATGCCCTTCCCGAACTGATCGGGAGGAACCGGACATGGCCAAAGTAAGCATGGTCGAGCGCGAGAAGAAGCGGCAGCGCCTGGTGGCGCGGCACGCCGAGAAGCGCGCGAAACTGAAAGCGATCGCCAGCAACGCCGATCTGCCGATGGAGGACCGTTTCAAGGCCCGCCTGAAGCTGGCCAAGCTGCCCCGCAATTCCAGCCCCAGCCGCCTGCACAATCGCTGCCAGGTCACCGGGCGTCCGAAGGCTTATTACCGCAAGCTCAAGATGAGCCGTATCGCCCTGCGCGATCTCGCTTCCCATGGCGAGATTCCCGGCATGGTCAAATCGAGCTGGTGAGGAGGACACGATGTCAATGAACGATCCTCTCGGCGATATGCTGACCCGCATCCGCAATGCG
>DATHZU010000350.1:0-13930 GCA_035458445.1 Thermohalobaculum sp.
GGCCGAGCCGCCGGTGGTGGCGGTGGCCGAGGACGGCTCGGTGGTGGTGCCGCTGCTGGGGGGCCACCGCGGCGCCAACCGGCTGGCGCGGCAGATCGCCGAACTGCTGGAGGCGAAGGCCGCCGTCACCACGGCGGGCGATATCGCGCTCGGCGTGGCGCTGGACGAGCCCCCCCCGGGCTGGCGGCTGGCGAACCCAGAGGACGCCAAGGGCGTGATGGCGGCGTTGCTGAACGGCGCCAGGGCTCGCGTTGAAGGCGAACTACCGGAGCCCCTTTGGATGGCACTGTTTGCCCGTCTTACCCATGGGGGACCGGCGAGCGCCAGAGGCGAAGCGGTCTCACTGGTATCGACGATCGAGCCTGTGCCAAGCAGTGCGGGGCGGTTGGTATTCCACCCACAGGTCTTTGCGCTCGGGGTCGGTTGCGCGCGGAACTGCCCACCGGCGGAACTGGCGGACTTGGTCGACCGGGGGTTCTCCGACGCCGGGATCGCCGGTGGCGCGGTGGCTGGGGTGTTCTCCCTCGACCTGAAGGCGGACGAGCCGGCAGTGAACGCGCTGGCGCGACGGCTGGGGGTTCCGCTACGCCTCTTCGACGCCGCCACACTGGAAGCGGAAGCCCCCCGTCTCCCCAACCCCTCGGAGGTGGTCTTCGCCGAGGTCGGCTGCCATGGGGTCGCCGAGGGGGCGGCGCTGGCGGGCGCCGGGGCGGAGGGCGTGCTGGCGGTGGCGAAGCGCAAATCCGCCAACGCGACGGTGGCGCTGGCCCGGGCGCCCGCGCCGATCGTGGACCTGCCCGGGCGGGCGCGGGGCCGGGTTTCGCTGGTCGGCATCGGTCCGGGCCAGGCCGAATGGCGCACGCCGGAGGCCTCGCGGCTGGTGGCCGAGGCGGACGAGCTGGTCGGCTATGGCCTCTATATCGACCTGCTGGGCCCGCTGGCGGCGGGCAAGCCGCGGCGCGATTTTCCGCTGGGGGGCGAGGAGGACCGTTGCCGCTATGCGCTGGAGCGGGCGGGCGAGGGCCACGACGTGGCGCTGATCTGCTCGGGCGATGCGGGCATCTACGCCATGGGGGCGCTGGTCTTCGAGCTGCTGGACCGGGCGCCCGGGAAGGGCGGCGTTTCCGACGCGGCGCGCCGGGTCGAGGTGATCTCGGCCCCCGGCGTCTCGGCGCTGCAGGCTGCGGCGGCACGGGCGGGAGCGCCGCTGGGGCATGACTTCTGCGCCATCTCGCTCAGCGACCTGCTGACCCCGCGCGAGGACATTCTGCGGCGAATCCGGGCGGCGGCGGAGGGGGATTTCGTCATCGCCTTCTACAATCCAGTCTCGATGCGGCGAAGGACGCTGCTGGCCGAGGCGCGGGAGATATTGCTGGCGCACCGCCCGGCGGACTGCCCGGTGCTGCTGGCCTCCAGCCTGGGGCGGCCGGAGGAGAAGATCGCCTACCGGCGGCTGGCGGATCTGGCTGTCGACGAGGTCGACATGCTGACCGTGGTGCTGGTGGGGTCGAGCCAGTCGCGGCTGGCGGCCCTGGGAGAAGGGCCGCGGATGTACACGCCGCGGGGGTATGCGAAGCGGATCGACGGGGTGGCCGGCGCCGCGCCCCCTCCCTGTCCCTCCCCCCAAGGGGGAGAGGGGACGCCAGCTCCGGCGGCGGCGCAATCGGCGAAGCAGCGAGGAGCCTGAGCGCATGACCGTCCATTTCATCGGCGCCGGGCCGGGCGATCCGGAGCTGATCACCGTCAAGGGTCTGCGGCTGATCCGGTCCTGCCCGGTCTGCCTCTATGCCGGGTCCCTGGTGCCCGAGGCGATCGCCGAGGCTGCGCCCGAGGGCGCGAGGGTGCTGGATACCGCGCCGATGACGCTCGACCAGATCGTCTCCGAGATGGAGGCGGCCCATGCCCGGGGCCAGGACGTGGCGCGGGTGCATTCCGGCGATCCCTCGCTCTACGGCGCCATCGCCGAGCAGATCAGGCGGCTGAAGGTCCTCGGCATCCCCTATGACGTGACCCCCGGCGTTCCCGCCTTCGCCGCGGCCGCGGCGGCGCTGGGGCAGGAACTGACCATCCCCGAGGTCGCCCAGACGGTGATCCTGACCCGGACGGCGATGAAGTCCTCGGCGATGCCGCCGGGCGAGGACCTGGACACCATCGCCCGCACCGGCGCGACGCTCGCGATCCACCTGTCGGTGCGCAACATGCTGGAGGTGCAGCGCCGCCTAATCCCGCATTACGGGGCCGACTGCCCGGCCATCGTCGCCTACCGGGTCGGCTGGCCGGACCAGTGCTTCATTCATGGGACATTGGAGACGCTCCGCGACCGGGTGCGGGCCGAGAAGATCACCCGGACCGCCCTGATCCTGGTCGGCCCGGCGCTGAGAGAGACCGACTTCCGCGACAGCGCCCTCTATGACGGGGCGCACCCGCATATCCTGCGGCCGAAGCGAAGCGCGTGACCGCCGATACTCGGCGAACCCCCTCCCTAACCCTCCCCCCAGTGGGGGGAGGGGACTGCGCCGCGCCCTGGGGGAACGAGTAGGGAAAAGGCGGCGGTTCGCGCTAACCCACCTCGATCACATGGGCGAAGGAGCCCATAACCCGCCCCGAGCGCAGCCCCGCCTCGCCCAGGTCCTCGCCCTCGGCATCATGGGCCAGGAACAGGGGTTCGCCCTCGGCGCGGATCGTGGTCGCGTAGTGGAATTCGTGCCCGCGCAGCACCCCGTGCCAGGGCAGCCCGCCGAGCGCGGTCAGGGCGCGGTAGCCCAGATGCCGGCGGCGCTCGGCGAAGCTCGTCTCCAGCCGCAGCAGCCCGAGCATCCGGTGCCGCGCCCCTCCGCCGTCGACCAGGCCGTCGCCCAGCACCATGTAGCCGCCGCACTCGCCATAGATCAGGGCGCCGCGGGCGGCGGCGGCGGCCATGCCGGCGCGAAAGCCCTCGGCGGCGGCCAGGGTGCCGGCGTGGAGCTCCGGGTAGCCGCCCGGCAGGAACACCGCATCGGCGGCGGAATCGGGCCCCTCGCCGGCCAGTGGCGAGAAGAAGGACAGCTCGGCCCCCAGCGCCCGCCAGTCGTCCAGCAGATGCGCATAGGCGAAGCCGAAGGCACGGTCGCGCGCCACCGCGATCCGGCTGCCGAGCGGCTCGATATGGGCGGGCGGGCCGGCATCCCCGTGCACATAGGCCGAATCCGCCAGGATCGCGTCGATGTCGCACCCCGCCGCGACCCAGTCCGCCGCCCGGGCAATGAACCCGGCCAGATCGGCGTTCTCGCCCGCCTGCACGAGGCCCAGATGGCGCGACGGCAGCGCGAGGTCGTCGCGGCGGCCGAGCGCCCCGAGGACCGGCAGCACGGTCTCGACCGCGCCGCGCAGGATGCGCTCGTGGCGCGCACTCGCCAGCCGGTTCAGGATCACGCCGGCCACATGCACGTCGTCGCGGAACCCCGCAAGTCCGGCGGCCACCGCCGCCGTGCCATGGCCCATATGCGAGGCGTCGATCACCAGCATCACCGGCAGCCCCAGCGCTGCGGCCACATCCGCCGTCGCGCCGCGGCCGAGCGGCATGTCCTCGTCCGGCGCCCCGTCGAACAGGCCCATGGCGCCTTCCACCACCAGATGCGAGCCGCGCTGGCCCCTGATGTGTCGCTGCGCCCGGGCGCGCAGTTGCGCGGGATCGGCGGCCCAGGCGTCCAGCGTCATGCAGGGGACCCCCGTCGCAGCCTCGTGGAAGGCCGGATCGATGTAATCGGGCCCGGACTTCGCCGAAACCACGGGAAGTCCGCGGCGGCGCATCGCGGCGAGCAGGCCGAGCGTCACCGTCGTCTTGCCGCTGCCCGAGGCCGGGGCCGAGATCACAAGGCCGCGCATGACACCATCTCCGTCGCTTGCGCATCAATGCCCGCAGGCGGGCCCGCGGCTACCCCGCATCCAGCGCGGCGTCGCCCAGCGGATCGAGGTCGCGGGGCGGCTGCCCCGCCATCTGGCCGATCCAGTCCAGCGCCCGGCGCATCAGCGCCACCCGGCCGATGCACAGGATCGCCGGCGGCTCCAGCCCGCTGGCGGCCAGATCCGCCGCCGCGCGCTCCAGCGTGGTCTCGACCACCCGCATGGTCGGCAGGGTCGCGTCGGCGATGATCGCCACCGGCTCGTCCGGCGCGCGCCCCGCCGCCATCAGGCTGGCCGCGATGGCGGGCAGGGTCTTGATCGCCATGTAGCCGATCAGCACCGGCGAGGACCGGGCCAGCGCCTCCCAGTCCAGGGCTCCGGGCGCGTCGCCCGTGGCGTCGTGGCCGGTGAAGAAGGTAACCGCCTGGTTCACGTCGCGGTGGGTCGCCGGGATGCCGGCATAGGCCAGCCCCGCAACGCCCGCGGTGATGCCCGGCACGATGCGGATCGGGATGCCCGCCTGCACCAGCGCCTGGCCCTCCTCGCCGCCGCGCCCGAAGATGAAGGGGTCGCCGCCCTTCAGCCGCAGCACCCGCTTGCCCGCCTTGGCGAGCTCGACCAGCCGAAGCGAGATGTCGCGCTGCTTCGGGCTGGGCTTGCCGCCGCGCTTGCCGGCGAATTCCAGTGCCGCGCCGGGCCGCGCCCAGGCCAGGATGCGCTCGTCGACCAGCGCGTCGTAGACGATCACCTCGGCCTGGCCGAGCGCGTTCAGCGCATGGAGCGTCATCAGCCCGGGGTCGCCGGGACCGGCGCCCACGAGCCAGACCCAGCCCGGCAGAAGCTCGGGCCAGCCGCCATCGACGGGCGGAAGAGGAAGCGTCGGGTTCATCGGTTCCATATAGCTGTTTCGCGCAGGCAGGCGAAGACCCGAAACGACGGAATCGGGTTCAGAACGGAAGCCTTCCGTCCCCTATGGCCATCCCGGCACCGGCGGTGCTAGCGTCGCAAATCATCGTTCAGGGAGCGGCCCAATGCTGAAGTTGTACTATTCCCCGGGCAGCGCGGCGCTGGCGCCCCATATCGTGCTCGAGGAGATCGGGGCCGCGTTCGAACCCGTCCGGATCGATTTCGCCGCCGGACAGCAGCGCTCGCCGGAGTACCTGGCGATAAATCCCAAGGGCCGGGTTCCGGTGCTGGTGACGGATCGCGGAATTCTGACCGAAGCCCCGGCGATCCTGGCCTATCTGGCCCAGGTCCATCCGCAGGCCGGGCTGGCGCCGTCCGACCCCTTCGGCTTCGCCCGCGCGCAGGCCTTCAACAGCTACCTCTGCTCCACCGTCCATGTCGCCCATGCCCACGGCCCGCGCGCCGCGCGCTGGGCAGACGACCCCGCGGCGCAGGAGGCGATGAAGCGGAAGGTGCCCCAGACCATGACCGAGGCCTTCGCGCTGATCGAGGGCGGGATGCTGGAGGGGCCCTGGGTGCTGGGCGCCGACTACAGCATCTGCGACGCCTATCTGTTCACCATGGCGCGGTGGCTGGAGCGCGATGCGGCCGACCTGTCGCGCCTGCCCCGGGTGCTGGACCACCGCGCGCGGATGCAGGAGCGCCCGGCGGTCAGACGTGCCCTGGAGCTGCATAGCCGGTAAGCCCCGCGCGGAACCCTCCGGCCGGCAATTCTCACACAATCTTAAGGCATTCCATTCTATCGCTTGGCTGACCTGATCGGCAGGACACGGCAGCGCGAGGGATCGATGACGAACGGCGCGGGCGGCGTGCTCAGGAAAAAACTCAGCCGCATCCAGACCCGCGGCTACAATTTCCCAGTCCAGAGCAAGCTGGCGGCAAAGCTGGAATATGCGGCGGCAAAGGGCGCGACCGAGGCGCTGGGCGTCACGGTCGAGGCGATCGTCGAGCAATCGCGGGTCGACCGGCTGGGGGCGCTGTCGGAAAGCCTGCCGACACCCGGCCTGTTCATCGTCCTGGAAGCGCCCGCGGGAGATATGGGGCTGATCGGCTTCGACATGCGGCTGGTCGACCACGTGGTCGAAATCCAGGCCGGCGGCGACCCGAACACCGCCGAAGCCCTGCAGACGCGGACCCCGACCGCCATAGACACCGCGTTCTGCCTGCCGGTGATGGATTCGGTGATGGAGCATTTCTACGGCGAAATGAACGCGCTGCCCGGCGGCGTGCGGCTGGAGAAATTCCAGAAGGGCCGGATCGAGCACATGCCGACCAACCTGCCCTACCTGCTGCCGGACCAGCAATATCTCGGCTGCCGCGTCAACCTCGATATCGGCGACGACGCGCGCACCGGGGTCTTCCATCTGGCGCTGCCGCTGTCGTGGATCGAGCCGGTCGAGAATATTCTGCGCCAGTCGGCATTCTCGCCCGCCCAGGCCGAATCCGAGATCTGGGGCAAACAGATGCGCAAGGTGGTCCGCCGGGCGCCGCTGCATGTGACCGCCGAGATCGACCGCTCGAAGATGCATGTCGCCGAGCTGTCGCGCCTGCGCGTCGGCACGCTGTTCCCCTTGTCGGACGCCACGCTCGACGACGTGGTCCTGATGCTGAAGATCGGCGGCGAGAGCAAGCCGATCGGCCACGGGCGGCTCGGCTCGTTCAAGCGGTGCAAGGCGGTGCGGGTGCTGGAAATCTCGCAAAGCGAGTTCCTGGAACCATTGGCCCGGAAACTGGAAATGGATGCGGCGGATGAGTGACGTCTCGAACCGAAACGCCACCCCACCCGCACCCGATCCGCGCAGAAAACGCGAGAAACGAAGATGACCAAGGCGATCGCCCGCAGCACCCAGATCGAACCGCCCGCTGGGCTGACAAAGGCGCAGAAGGCCGCCGTGATCCTGTGCCTGCTCGACAAGGACGGCGCGGCCCCGGTCTTCGAAAAGCTGGACGAGGACTCGATTCAGAGCTTCGTCACGGTGATGGCCCGGCTGGGCCAGATCGACGGCGCGACCGTGCGCGCCATCGTCGCCGAGTTCCTGGCCGAGCTGTCGCGCAACGAACAGTCGGTCAGGGGCGGCGCCAGAACCGCGATGACGATGATCGGCAACTACCTCGGCGACGCGGCGGCGTCGAAGTTCTCGGAAGGCCTGGACCTGCATGCCGAGAAGGACGTCTGGAAGCGGATGTCGATGGTGAACCCGCGGATTCTGGCCGAGTATCTGCGGCGCGAGAATCCTCAGGCAGCGGCGGTGATCCTGTCGAAGCTGCCGCCGGAGCACGCGGGCAAGGTGATCACCGAAATGACCTCGGAAGAGGTGCAGCAGATCTTCATGTTCCTGAAGCGGATGAAGACACTGGGCGCGCGTTCGGTCGAAATGATCGGCACGACGATCGGCACCTCGCTCTTCGCCGGGCGGGTCAACGCAACCACCCTGACGCCCGCCGAGCGGGTCGGTTCGATCATGAACTACGCCGCCAGCCAGTTGCGCGACGAGGTGCTCAGCCAGATCGAGGAACGGGATCCGGAATTCTCGGATTCGGTGAAGAAGAGCATGTTCACGTTCGAGGACATCGAAACCCGGATCGCCCGGAACGAGGTCAGCGTGATCGTCCGCGCCGTCGAATCGGCGGTCCTGGTCACGGCGCTCGCGGGGGCGGAAGTCACCTCGCCGACGACCAAGAAGTTCATCCTCTCGAACATTTCGTCACGCATGGCCGAGATGATCGCTGCCGAAGTCAAGGAGGCGGGAACGGTCAAGCGCAAGGATGCGGACCAGGCCCAGGCGGAGATCGTCAAGACCATCCGCGAGCTGGAAGTGGCGGGCGAAATCACGCTGATCAAGGACGAGGACGAGTAGGCGGGTCCGGCGCCGCGACCATGCCAGGAACCGGCGGCCAGATACGCCGGCCGCAACTCCCTGCGCTGTTAACCATGAAATGCGGGCGCGGATAGTGTTACATGATATCAATAGGTTAGCCAGGGTTTCAAGCGTGAAACCCTGCCCCGGGGCACCGAAATCTCGTCCGCCTTCCCTCAGTTCCGCTCCAGCGCGTGCTCGCGCAGGCAGTCCAGCGGGACGATCTCCAGCGCCCGGCGGTGGGTGGCGGTCAGGCTGACCCGGGGGGCCTGCCCGGCCTTGTAGGCCTTGAGGAAGCGCGCCGCGCAGAGGCACCAGCGGTCGCCGGGTTTCAGCCCGGCAAAGCCGAATTCGGGGCGCGGGGTCGACAGGTCGTTGCCCCGCGCCTTCGAGAAGGCGAGGAACTCCGCCGTCATCACAACACAGACCGTGTGGCTGCCCCGGTCGGCGTCCGAGGTGTCGCAGCAGCCGTTGCGGAAGAACCCGGTCAGCGGCGCGCGCGAGCATTCCTCCAGCGCCTCTCCCAGCACGTTCACCGAGGCGTCGACTTCCGCGATCTGCATTTCCGTCTCCCTTGCGGCCTGGCCGGGTGCGGGAAGGTTGGACTTGTGCCGCCCCACCCCCATATCATCTGCTCGCCCGCATCCTGCGCGGACGACCAGCAATGAATAGACGAGAGGACGAGCCATGACCATCTCCCGCCGACGGGCGCTCGGTGCCATCGCCGCCGCGGCCGCGCTGCCGGCCCTGACCGGCCTGCCGGCCCGCGCAGCCGATGCCGAAGTGATCGATGCCCGGGTGAACCTGGCGCTGAGCAAGCTGTGGGAGCAGGTGCCGGGGTCGCAGGACCTGGCCGCCCGCGCCAAGGGGATGCTGATCATGCCCAAGGTGACCAAGGGCGGCTTCATCGTCGGCGGCGCCTTTGGCGAAGGGGCGCTGCGGCTGAACAATCCCGGCACCGGCTATGGGCCGACGGTCCAGTACTACTCGGTCAGCGCCGCCTCGGTGGGGCTGCAGATCGGCATCCAGACCACCGGGCACGCGCTGTTCTTCCTGACCGACAAGGCGCTGGAGAAGTTCCGCGAGGCCGACGGTTGGGAGGTCGGCGCCGATGCCGAGGTCACCTTCCCCGAGAAGGGCGTCAATATCGGCATCGACTCGACCTCGTACGAGAAGCCGATCGTCGGCATCGTCTTCGCCGAGGACGGGCTGCTGATCGGCGCCAGCCTGGAGGGCGCCAAGTACTCGACGCTGGTCCGCTGAGGTCAGGCCGCCGCTTCGGCGGCGGCGCGGATCGCCGCGATATTGGCGCCGTAGACCTCGGGCTTGGCGACTGAGCCGCCCTTGAACACCGCCGAGCCCGCCACCAGGACATCCGCCCCCATCGCGGCGCAGTTGCCCGCCGTGAGGGGCGTGACACCGCCATCGATCTCGATGTGGATGTCGCGCTCGCCGATCATCTCGCGCAGGCGGGCGATCTTGGGCAGCTGGCTCTCGATGAAGCTCTGCCCGCCGAAGCCCGGATTGACGGTCATCACGCAAACCAGATCGATGCGGTCGAGAACGTATTCGATCGCCTCGGGCGGGGTCGAGGGGTTCAGCGCCACGCCGGCGCGCGGACCCAGCGTGCGGATATATTGCAGCGAGCGGTCCAGATGCGGCCCGGCCTCGGCATGAATGGTCAGAATGTCGGCGCCGGCCTTGGCGAAGGCCTCGAGATAGGGATCGCAGGGCGCAATCATCAGGTGGACGTCCATGACGCCCTTGATATGCGGCCGGATGGCGGCGCACATGGCCGGGCCGAACGTGATGTTGGGCACGAAATGGCCGTCCATCACGTCCACATGAACCCAATCGGCGCTCTGCGACTCGATGGCTTCGCATTCGCGGCCGAAATCGGCGAAATCGGCGGAAAGGATCGAGGGCGCGATCTTGATCCTGCGGTCGAAGGCGGCATAGGGCATGGCGGCGGCTCCGGGCTGTGGTGGCCCGCTCATAGCGCGGCGGGGATCGGGGGGAAAGCCCCAGATTCGCGGCAACGGGCGAGACAGCGCCGCCGCGGGGAATACAATGACCGCGATTCGCGGCGGGAGGACCCCGGGGTGAAACTGGAATCGGCCAAGGACCATGTCTTCGTGACGCTCGAGGCGCTCAGGGCGCTGGAGGGCCGCGAGGTCGGCGTGTCCGACTGGCTGGCGGTCGGCCAGGCGCAGATCGACGCCTTCGCAGACCTCTGCGGCGACCACCAGTTCATCCATGTGGACCCGGAGCGCGCGGCGGCCACCCCCTTCGGCGGCACCATCGCCCACGGGTTCTACACCCTGTCGCTGCTGACCCACTTTGCCCAGGGGGTGCGCCCGCGCATCGAGGGCACGAAGCATTCGGTGAATTACGGCCTGGACCGGCTGCGCTTCGTGGCACCGGTAAAGGCGGGCAGCCGCATCCGCGGACGGTTCCGGCTGGCCGGGCTGGACGAGCGCAGGCCGGGCGAGATCACCCAGCGCTGGGAGGCCACCGTCGAGATCGAGGGCGGCGACCGCCCTGCCCTGGTGGCCGACTGGCTGACCCGGGCCTATCTGGAGCAGGCATGATGCGGGCGTTGCTGGTCGAGGAATTCGGGCCTTTCGAGACGCACGCGATCCGCGAGCTGCCGGACCCCCTGCCCGGCCCCGGCGAAGTGGCGATCGACACCCGCGCCATGAGCCTGAATTTCCCCGACCTGCTGATGGTCGAGGGCAAGTACCAGCACAAGCCGCAGCGCCCGTTCATCGCCGGGTTCGACGCCGCGGGCGTGGTGGTGGCGGCGGGCGAGGGCGTGACCCGGGTCCGCCCGGGCGACCGGGTGCTGACCTCGCTGAGGAACGGCGCCTTCGCCACCCGGGTGATCGCGCCCCAGCACGCGGTCTGGGCAATGCCGGACGCCATGAGCTTCGAGGACGCCGCCGCCTTCGGGCTGGTGTACCTCACCGCCTATATCTCGCTGATCGAGAACGCCAGGGCCCGGCCCGGCGAGACGGTGCTGGTGACCGGGGCCTCGGGCGGGGTGGGGCTGGCGATGATCCAGTTCGGCACCGCCATGGGAATGCGCATGATCGGCGGCGTCACCAGCCCCGAGAAGGCCGCACTGGTGAAGGCCAATGGCGCCGTCGCGACGGTCGACCTGGCAGCCCGGAACCTGCGCGACAGCCTGCGCGACGAGGTCCGGTCGATGACCGGCGGCGAAGGTGTGGACCTGGCGGTCGACGTGGTGGGCGGCGATGTGTTCGATGCCTGTCTGCGGGCCATCCGTCCGGGCGGACGCATCGCCATCGTCGGCTTCGCCGGCGGGCGGATTCCCGAGATCAAGGCGAATTACCTGCTGGTCAAGCGGCTGACCGCCATCGGCTCGCCGCTGACCTCGGGACGCGAGGGGGCCGACGGGTTGAAGGACAAGGGCATGGCGGTTCTGTTCGATCTGTATGAAAAGGGCAGATTGAAGCCGGTGATCTCGGAGCGGCTGGCCTTCGACGATTGGCGCGAGGCCTTTGCCCGCTTCCGGGACCGCAAGGTGACCGGCAAGATCGTCATGGTGCCCTGAGACATGTCCGAAGCCCCGAAGACCGCGAGCCTCCCCGCCTTCCTGAGCAGGCTCTCCGACGAAGATGCTGCCCAGGCGCGGGTCGCCGCCGCCCGGATCGACGCGCTGGAGCGCGAGATCGGCCCGCCCGGCTGGATCGAGCGGAACATGCCGGCGCTGATCGTCATTGGGCTGGCGCTGTTCGCGGTCGGGGTGGGCGTCTTCATTGCCGGAATCTGGGGATGGTTCGGGCTGGGCGGGGCGGTGCTGCTGATCGCACCCTTTCCGGTGCTGTTCTTCGTCTACCTGCTGAGCGTGCGGCGCCAGACCAGGCTCGACAGCGCCAAGATGGCCTTGAACGACAAGTATTTTCTGCCCCATGGCGGCGTCTATTTCGGGGGTGGCGGCAAGGTGCTTCTGTGCACGCCCCCGACACCCGCCGAGCCCAACCTGCGGGAAAGGGTCAACGCGCAGTACGAGGCCGCCACGCGGAAGCGCTGGTGGACCTGACGATCACCATGGGGAGGCATCGATGAGAGGCGTGTTGTTCACCGGCAACCGGACGCTGGAGTTGCGGGACTTCCCCGACCCGAGCCCCGCCGAGGATGAGGTGGTGATCGAGATCCGGGCCTCGGGCATGTGCGGCAGCGACCTGCATGTCTACCGCGCGCCCGAGCCCAGCCGCTTCATCGCCGGGCACGAGCCCTGCGGCGTCGTGGTGGATCGTGGCCGTGCGGTGCCGGAGCGCATGGCGCCCCGCGACGCCCGCGTCATGGTGCATCATTACGATGGCTGCCGCTGCTGCCCGAACTGCCTGTCGGGCTGGACCCAGCTTTGCGACGAGGGCTCGGTGGTCTATGGCCGCACCGGGCACGGGGCCCATGCGCGATACATGAAGATCCCCGGCCGCACCCTGGTGGCCCTGCCGGATGAGCTGTCCTTCATCGAGGGCGCGGCGGTCTCGTGCGGCACCGGCACCGCCTATGGCGCATTGAAGCGGATGCGGATGGAGGGCGGCGGCATCGTCGCCGTCTACGGCCAGGGGCCGGTAGGCCTGAGCGCGACGATGATCGCCAAGGCGATGGGGGCCGAGGTGATCGCCATCGACCTGTCGCCCGACCGGCTGGCCCGGGCGCGGGATTTCGGCGCCGACCACCTCGTCGATGCCGCGACCGACGAGCCGGTGGCGGCGGTGAAGGAATTGACCGGGGGGCTGGGCGCCGAATACGTGATCGAGTGCAGCGGCGCCACGCCGGCCATCGCGGCGGCGGTGCGGTCGACGAAGGCCTGGGGGGCCTGCTGTTTCGTCGGGATGGGCGGCGACCTCAGCGTGAACGTGCGGTCGGACGTGATCACCCGGCAACTGACGCTGATGGGGTCGTGGACATTCTCCAGCATCGGCCAGAAGGACTGCGCCGAGTTCTGCGCCCGCCACAAGCTGCCGGTCGAAGACCTGTTCACCCATCGCTTCGGGCTGGGCGAGGCGAAGGCGGCCTACGAGCTGTTCGACACCCAGACCACGGGCAAGGCGGTGATCCTGCCGGAGTAGAGCGCGCCGGTGAAACCCTCACCCCGTCGTCCCGGGCTTGACCCGGGACCTCCTTGCTATCGCCGACCATGGATCAGCCTGTCCGCGTTCCCTCACCGCCAGAGGCGGTCGCCGAACTCGGCCTCGAGCCCCGTATAGAGGCCGGCGACCTCCTCGCCGTAGCCGTTGAACTGGACTGTGGGAATCCGGTCGTCGGTGCCTAGCACGCGCTCGTATTCCTGGCTCCAGCGCGGATGACGCACGGCCGGATTCACATTGGCCCAGAAGCCGTATTCCTGGACCGCGAGCTCCTCCCAGAAGCTGACCGGGCGCTCGTCGGTGAAGGTGATCTTCTTGATCGACTTGATCGACTTGAAGCCGTATTTCCACGGCAGATGCAGCCTGAGCGGCGCGCCGAACTGCTTCGGCAGAATCTTGCCATAGGCGCCGACCACCATCAGCGTCAGGTCGTTCGCCGCCTCATCCATGGTCAGCCCCTCGACGTAAGGCCAGGGATACCAGTGCTGGCGCTGGCCACGGGCGACCATGGGGTCGTGGAAGGTCTCGAAGCGCAGATACTTGGCGCCGGACAGGGGTTCGGCCAGCGCGATGAGCTGGTGGAGCGGGAATCCGATCCAGGGCACCACCATCGACCAGGCTTCGACGCAGCGGTGGCGGTAGATGCGCTCTTCCAGCGTCAGCTTGGCGAGAAGGTCCTCGACGCCGATCTCGAACGGTTTCGAGACCATGCCGTCGATGGCGATCGTCCAGCCGTCGGTCTCCAGGACCTGCGCGGCCTCGTAGATCTGCTTGTGCGATCCGAACTCGTAGAAGTTGTTGTATTGCGAGTTGGCGGTCTCGTCGGTGACGGCGCGCCCGGCATCGGCGAATTTCGGGTTCAGGGCCGGCATCGGGGTGAAGGGATCGCCGGGCGGCATGGCGGCATCGGCCGGTGACGTCTGCATCGGTGCGCCGCCGAAGGCCGCGATGGCCCCCGCCGCGGCGAGACCGCCCCCGGCCGCGAGAACGCGGCGGCGGTTCCAGAACACGGACTCAGGCGTGGTCCGGTTCTCGCTGATCAGCCAGCGCGGCTTGCGGATGCGTTTCATCGAGCGTTCTCCCGGTGGATGGCGGTATCCT
>DATHZU010000351.1:0-4850 GCA_035458445.1 Thermohalobaculum sp.
CTGCGGCTGGTGATGGGCATGTGCGACGAAGGCTCGGGCCGCTGCGTCATGGGCAACCACGACTTCAAGCTGAACAAGTGGCTGAAGGGGCGCAATGTCCAGCAGACCCACGGGCTGGAGCTGACGGTCGCCGAGCTGGAGCGGACCTCGGAGGGTTTTCGCAAGCGGGTGAGCGAGTTCATCTACGACCTGCGCTCCCATTCCTGGCTGGCGGGCGGCAAGCTGGTGATCGCCCATGCAGGGCTGAAGGAGGAGATGCACGGCCGCGGCTCGGGCGCGGTCCGCACCTTCGCGATGTTCGGCGAGACCACCGGCGAGGTCGACGAGTTCGGCCTGCCGGTCCGGCTGGAATGGGCCCGCGAGTACCGGGGTCAGGCCGAGGTCGTCTATGGCCATACTCCCACCCGCGAGGCGGAGTGGCTGAACAACACGCTTTGCATCGATACCGGCTGCTGCTTCGGCGGCAAGCTGACGGCGCTGCGCTGGCCCGAACACGAGATCGTCTCGGTGCCGGCGCTGCGTCAATACGCCGAGCCGGCAAAGCCGCTGGACGCAGGCCCCGCTCTGACCGCCCAGCAGGATCACGACCGGCTGCTCTATTTCGACGACTATGCCGGGCGGCAGCGCATCGCCACCCGCTATGGCGGCTCGATCCTGGTCGCGGAGGAGAATGCCCTCGCGGCGCTGGAAACCGCCAGCCGCTTCGCGATCGATCCGCGCTGGCTGATCCACCTGCCGCCCACCATGGCCGCCTGCCCGACCGCGCCGGAGGGCCCGTTCCTGGAGCACCCCGAGCAGGCGCTGGACCATTTCGCCAGCCGCGGGGTCACCGAATTGGTGGCCGAGGAAAAGCATATGGGCTCGCGCGCTCTGATCGTGGCGGCACGCGACCGCGAGGCGGCGCGGGTGCGGTTCGGGGTCGAGGACGGCAAGGCCGGGGTGGTCTACACCCGCACCGGCCGTCCCTTCTTTCGTGACGAGGAGCGGGAAGCCGAGGTCGTCGCGCGGGTCGGCGCGGCCATGACGGCGGCCGGGCTCTGGGACGAGCTCGGCACGGATTGGGTGCTGCTCGACACCGAGATCATGCCCTGGTCGGCAAAGGCACAGGAACTGTTGCGCAAGCAGTACTACCCCACAGTCGCTGCGGCCCGCGCCTCCGCCGAGGCACTGCTCGACGCTTTGGGTCGGGCGAAGACCGTCGAGGGGCTGGATAGCCTGGCAGCGGCAGCCCATTTGCGGCGCGAGAACGCCGCGCGCATGGGCGAGACGATCGCAGGATATTGCTGGGAGGCCGACAGCCTGGACGCCCACCGGATCGCGCCGTTTCACCTGCTGGCCGCCGAGGGGCGGGTCTTCGCCGACCAGTCGCATGTCTGGCACATGGAGACGCTGACCCGCCTCGCCGCTGGCGACCCGATGCTGCAGACGACCGGCTGGCGCAAGCTCGACCCGTGCGACCCGGCTGACCGCGCGTCGGTGACGGAATGGTGGCTGGAGCACACGGCCAAGGGCGGCGAGGGCATGGTGCTCAAGCCCGCCTCCTTCATCGCCAGGGGCGAGAGCGGGCTGATACAGCCCGCCATGAAGGTGCGCGGGCGCGACTATCTGCGCATCATCTACGGGCCGGACTACAACCTGCCGGAGAATATCGAGCGGCTGCGAAATCGTGGCCTCGGCAAAAAGTTCTCGCTGGCCGAGCGAGAGTTCAAGTTGGGGATCGAGGGTCTCCACCGCTTTGTCGAGCGCGCGCCGCTGGCCAAGGTGCACGAATGCGCCCTGGCCGTGCTCGCGCTGGAGAGCGAACCCGTCGACCCCAGGCTGTAGCCTGCCGGCCCGTGCCGCAATATACTGACAGCCTTGATGGGAGGGCGGACCATGGCCGGTGGCTGGACGCGCGACGGCGCGGTGCACGAACAGATCGAGGCTTCGATCGAGGACGAACTCAACCGGCTGCGGTCGCGACGTGCGCCCGTCGGCGAGAGCCGCACCCACTGCGCCGAGTGCGAGGAACCGATCCCCGAAGCCAGACGGGACGCCATTCCGGGCGTCAAGCTGTGCATCGACTGCCAGCAAGCCCGCGACGCGCGCCCGGTCCATCGCGGCGGGATCAACCGGCGAGGCTCGAAGGACAGCCAGCTGAAATAGGAGGCGAAGGAAGACAGGTGGCGGCCCTCAGCGGCCGTTTAGGCCTCTCTCGATGAATGTCCGCATTGCGGTCTTGCCCCGCCACTGTTGAGGGTTTCAAAAGATCCGGCTGACCGCTCTTCGAAGTCGGCCTGGTTCACGTTGCCAAGGCACCCGTGGCGACGGTTTCGATTGTAAAGCACCTCAATGTACTCGAGTAGATCCGCCCTCGCCTCGTCTCGCGTGCGATATTGAACCCGGCTCGTCGTCAAGGATTGACATTGCATCAATCGGTCCCGTCCTGCTGACTGTTGCCGCCGATGACCCGGCCGGTCAAAATTGCTGGGCTGGGGTCCATCGCGCGTTCACGCCAACTGGCTGCACTGAACCGGTCACTTGGGAAGCGAGGAGCACTTCATGTCAGACAGTCCGCTGGGCCAGGCGGCCTGGATCTCCGATCCGCAGAGTTATCTGGACAGCCGCAAACCCACCCACGGAGTGCCCGCAAAGCCCCGCTCCGTGTACCTGACCATGCGTGACGGCGTGCGGCTGGCGGTGGACCTGCATCTGCCCGAGGGCGCGCGTCCGGCGCAGGGCTTTCCAGCGGTGCTTGTCTTCACCCCCTATTACCGCCGTTTCCGGTTGGCCGCCGATGCCCCTGTCGGCACCGAGCAGAGCCCCAATTCGGCTGCCTACCGCGAGATGTTTGTCCCTCGCGGCTATGCGCTGGTGGTGGTCGATGTGCGCGGCACCGGTGCTTCTTTCGGCTGCCGCGACTCGTTTCGCTCTCCCGCCGAACGCGCCGATTATGCCGAGGTGATCGAGTGGGTGGTTCGGCAGACGTGGTGCGATGGACGGCTGGCGGCGACCGGAATCTCCTATCTGGGCGCGGCCTGCGACTTTGCCGCCGCTTCGGGCAATCCGGCACTGAAAGCCATCGCACCGATCAGCGCAGTCTGGGATACCTATTCCGACCACTTCTACCCCGGCGGCATCCTGCTGACCGACCTTGCCACCGGCTATGGCCGGGTGATGGAGGCGCTGGACCAGGACAACCGCGATGATCTGCAGAAGTTCTATTATTTTGCCGAACCGAGCTACCAGGGGCCGGCGCCGGTCGATGACGACCAGGACGGTGCGATGCTGGAAGAGGCAATTGCGGAGCATGCCGCAAATGTCCACATGCCGGACTTCCTGCGTGAGTTCCAGTTCCGCGATTCGGCGCTGGCCCACGACCCGGATTTCATCTCGGACAGCTTCAGCCCCCACGCGGTTTCGGGCGGGTTCCGCGACGACCTGGCGGTGATGGCAATCTCTGGCTGGCGGGACGGCGCCTACATGAACGGCTCGATCAGCCGGTTTCTGAGTATCGGAACGAAGAAAAAGGCACTGCTGCTCGGTCCCTGGGACCACGGCGCCCGGGTCAACGCCAGCCCGTTCCGCCGCGAGGTTCTGCCCGAGTTCCCGGTGCTGGGCGCAATCCTGCGCTTTTTCGACGAGCATGTCCTGGGGCTCGACACCGGGCTGAAGTTGGAAGCGCCGGTGCATTACCACACGATGCGCTCCGAGTGCTGGAAGAGCGCCGCTCAGTGGCCACCGGCGCAGCGCCGGCGGACCCTGCACCTCGACGCTGACGGAGATCTCGCCGCCGATGCGCCGGAGGCGGGCTCGGTGAACTACCGTGCCGATTTCCGCTGCGGCACCGGGCTGAACACCCGCTACGGGCGGCTGCAGATCCGCGACGTGCGAGACTACTACGCCGATTGGGGCGACCGGCCCGGAACCTGCCTGCGTTTCGTCTCGGAGCCGCTGGAGCACGCACTGACCGTCTCCGGCCACCCGCTGCTGCACATGGACTTCGCCTGCGACCAGCCGGACGCGAATATCCTGGCCTATCTCGAGGACATCGCACCGGACGGGAGTGCCCATTACGTCACGGAGGGACCGTTGCGAGCGCTGCATCATCAGGTGTCGGATCCTCCGGCCACCTACCGCACCACCTGGCCCTATCGCGCCTTCACCCGTGCGGGCGCACGGCCGCTGGAACCCGGGAAGCCGGTTCAGTTCACGCTCCCCCTGCTGCCGGTGTCGTGGGAGTTCCCGAAGGGGCACAGGATCGGCCTGGCGCTGGCCGGCGCGGATCGGGACAACTTCGCCCTGTGGCCCTATGGGCGCCCGGGAAACTGGCGGATCGGGATCGGCGGCGCGGCGGGCTCGCGCCTGGAAATGCCGGTCGAGTAGGCTAGACCGCGGCCTTCCCGGCAGCCGCGGCCATCGCCGCCCGCCGCCGGTCACGCTCGCGCTGGGCGTTGTAGGCGGTGGCCGCAAAGATCACTCCGGCGCCGATCCAGGTCCATAGGTCGATCAATTCCGCGAACAGCACGAAGCCGAACAGAACCGCGAAGGGCAATTTCGCGAAGTCCATGCTCATCACCAGCGAGGCGTCGGCACAGGCGAAGGCTCGGGTCAGGGTGATATGTCCCAGCATCCCCACCAGCCCCATGGCGGCGAACAGAACCCACAAGCCCGGGTCGGGCCATTGCCAGACGAACAGTGCCGGGATCAGCGCGATGGGGGTCTGCAGGCAGACCGAGATCAGCACCACCTTGTCCGGGTCGTCGCGGTCCGACAGCCGCTTGAGCATCAGGCTGGCGGCCGCCATGCCGCAGGCGGCGGTCAGGGCCAGCCAGGTGCCGAGGCCAACCTCGGTGAAGCCGGGCCGCAGC
>DATHZU010000352.1:0-27631 GCA_035458445.1 Thermohalobaculum sp.
AAGATCGGCCCGGGCTGCGACAATTGTTATGCTGAGCGTTTCGCCGAGCGGTGGCGGGGCCTGCCGGGTCACCCATATGAACAAGGGTTCGATCTTCGTTTATGGCCGTCTCGGCTGCGCCAGCCAGCCGAGTGGAAAAAGCCGCGCATGATCTTCGTCAACTCGATGAGCGATCTGTTCCACAAGGACATTGATCGCACCTTCATTGATCGGGTGTTCGATGCGATGGAGCGCGCCGACTGGCACGTGTTTCAGGTGCTGACGAAGCGAAGTTCGCTGATGCGCAACTACGTCCGCGCACGTTACAATTCTGGGCCAGTGCCGCCGCACATCTGGCTGGGTGTGTCGGTCGAAGATGCCGCACATGTCAGCCGCATTGGTCACCTGAAGGA
This sequence comes from Thermohalobaculum sp., assembly GCA_035458445.1. GTDB lineage: Bacteria > Pseudomonadota > Alphaproteobacteria > Rhodobacterales > Rhodobacteraceae > Thermohalobaculum. Next base: position 393 of record DATHZU010000352.1, read on the forward strand.
CATCAACTCGGAAGCCCGGTTTATCTCGTTCGAGCCTCTCCTCGGCTCAATTGACGAAGTCGATCTCCGCGACATTGCCTGGGCGATCGTTGGTGGCGAGAGTGGTCCGGGCGCACGGCCCATGGAGCCTAACTGGGCGCGGAGGCTTCGCGATATCTGTGAGCGGGATGGCGTCGCGTTTTTCTTCAAGCAATGGGGAGGCGCCCGACCGAAATCGGGAGGGCGATTGCTCGATGGTGAGGAGTGGAACGGTTTTCCTTGGCAGATTGTGCCTAGACCAATCCTCGATACACTCTCCGCCTGAAACGGGGTTCAAATAGGATTTTCAATTGAAGAAATCACACACTGAGAACACCGTTGGTCCCTGGGCGAAGCAGAAACTCAATGCCCTCGAGAGCTATCTGGCGGCGTACCATCGGGTGATGCAGAACCAGAAGTTCAAGTTGATTTACATCGACGCCTTTGCAGGCGCAGGCTGGTCCAGAGTCCGCAGTGGCAGCCAGGATGATGCATGGCTCGATCTCCCATTCGACGATGAGCAGGTGGCTGCCGAAGGGGAGTTTATAGAGGGGTCTCCCGTGCGAGCGCTGACGACCGGGCGCGGGTTCGATCAGTACTATTTTTTCGATGCAGATCCTAGCCGTGCGGAACTGCTCCACGGACTGATGAGCAATTATCCGGACAAGGAAGTCCATGTTGAAGTAGGAGACGCCAACAACGGCGTCCAGAAGCTTGCGCGCCGTTTTCACGTTTCTCGAAATGCGCGAGGGGTCGCATTTCTGGACCCCTATGGCCCCAATCTTCACTGGGAGACCGTCCAAGCCCTTGCGGATACCGGCAAGGTCGACGTGATTATCAACTTTCCGTTGGCCATGGCGATTAATAGACTAATCACCAAGAATGCGGAAATCTCCGAGAAGTGTGTGCAACTCTTAGATGAGTGCTTTGGCACGCACGAATGGTACGACCTGGCATACGAAGAGCCGAATGGCCTATTCGGGCCAGAACCCACCCGTAAAAGCGAGGCGACGGCAGAGCGACTTCTGGCGCTATACCATGGTCGTTTGAAGGATGCCTTTGGGCATGTTGTTTCGCCCAGCCTGGTGACGAACACGAGGGGAGCACCCCTGTATTATCTTATGTGGGCGGCATCGCATTCTCGGGGCGCTCCTATCGCAGATCACATCATGACGCTGGGTCGCCGAATCAAACCTCCAAAGCGGAAATAGGTTCGCCCCCTCACTCCACCCCGAATTGCCGTTCCACCTCGTCCAGGATGTCGTCCATCAGGCCGCCCTTCGCCTCCCGCCCGGTGAAGTGCAGGCACCAGCCGTCGCGGGTCAGCTCGCGGCGGATGGTCAGGCCCTTGCGGGGGCGGACCACCCGGCGCGGATAGCCGGGGCGGGTGGGGCCGGGGTCGGGCTCGGCGCCCAGCTCGGCCAGCACGCCGCGCAGCACCCGCCACTGCGCCTCGAGCGTGGCGGCGCTCGACTCCTCCAGCGCCGTCTCGATCACCTCGCCGTAACCGGCAGCGAAGCCCGCGGCCAGGGTCAGCATCCGGTTCTGGCTCAGTTGCTCGGGCGTGGCGAGCAGGCCTTCCAGCGCCTCGACCACCGGGACCATCAGGCGCAGCCGGCCGCGCTTGTGGCGGTCGGCCAGCGGGTAGAGCCCGGCCACCGCCGCGTCGACGGTGTCGAAGATGCCCTCGTCGACGGCCTGGCTGAGGATGCGGGCGCGCTCCCACGGGCTGATCTGCACCCGGATCTCGTTCTCGCCGATCATCTGGGCCATGGCCTGGCCGACCGAGCGGGGCTGGCGCAGGAAGGCGGGGATGGCGGCGAAGCGGCCGTCCTGACCGTCGCGCCACAGCCTCTGGTAGGCGGCGAGGCGGCGGAAGCCCGAGATCAGCCCGTAGCGGTGCGGCGTGCCGGAGCCCGTGTCTCTGGCCTCGGACAGCTCCCAGACCTCGACCGGCATGCGCAGGCCGTCGACGGCGATCGAATCGATCAGCTCGCCCAGCGGCCGGTCGTCGAGCGTCAGGCGGTCGCGCGGCAGGGCCTGCGGGTCGATCTCGGGAAGGGGGATCAGGCGGACGGAGTCCGGCTGGGGGGTGGTCATGGGCTGTTCCTCTCGCGGGGGGACCGGGGCGCGGGCGGGCGCCGGGGGGCGGAGTTATAGCGCGGGAGGGGCTGCCGTATGGTTAACGGGATGATGGGCGGGGGTGACGGTGGGCTCTCTCGAGCCCACCCTACGGGTTGCCGCAGGCGCGGGCGAAGGGCAGCGCCCGGCCTGGTGGGCGCATCGCGGTCGCGGAGCCGGACGCCGCGTTATCAAGCATCGAGTCCCGTGCCTCTTGCTCGCGGCATCGCCAAAGCGCCCGCCGGGGGGAGGGCGGGCGCTGCCCGGCGGTGCCCGCCGGGCAAAGGGGTTGGAGCAGCGGGCGAAAATGCAAAACGGGCGGCCGCTGGGGCCGCCCGTTGTGGAATCCTGATGGCCGAAAATTATTCGGCCGAGGCGTCGGCGCCCTCGCCCTTGGCGCGGTAGTTGCTCTTCTCGGCGATGCGGGCCGATTTGCCGCGCCGGGCGCGCAGGTAGTAGAGCTTGGCACGGCGGACCTTGCCGCGGCGGACCACCTCGATGGCCTCGATGTTCGGGGAATACAGCGGGAAGACGCGCTCGACGCCCTCGCCGAAGGAGATCTTGCGCACGGTGAACGAGGCGCCGAGGCGATCGCCGCCCTTGCGGCTGATGCAGACGCCCTCGTAGTTCTGCACGCGGGTGCGGGTGCCCTCGGTCACCTTGAAGCCGACGCGCACGGTGTCGCCGGGGGCGAAGTCGGGGATGGATTTGCCCAGCGCCGAAATATGCTCGGCCTCGAGCTGCTCTAGCAGGTTCATCGTTTCAGTCCTTCGTCTGCCCGCCTTTTGCGGCGGAGGTTTGCGCGTCCGAGAGCTCTCGGTCTCCATCGGCTGCCCCCCCGGTTTCCGAGGTGTGGGCCCGCCAGAGGTCGGGACGACGTTCCTTTGTCAGCCCTTCGGCCTGGGAGAGCCGCCATTCGGCGATCTTGGCGTGATGGCCGGAGAGGAGAATCTCCGGTATCTCGCGCCCCTCCCAGACCTGGGGCCTGGTATAGTGCGGGTGCTCCAAGAGCCCCCGCGAGAAGCTTTCCTCGTCGATGCTCGCCTCGTTGCCCAGCACGCCGGGACGCAGGCGGATCACCGCGTCGATCAGGACCATCGCCGGGATCTCGCCGCCCGTGAGCACGAAATCGCCGATCGAGACCTCCTCGACCGAACGCGCCTCCAGCACCCGCTGGTCGACGCCCTCGAAGCGGCCGCAGAGCAGGGTCATGCCCTCGCCCTCGGCCAGTTCCCGTGCGCGCGCCTGGGTCAGCGGGCGCCCGCGCGGGGACAGATAGATCACGGGCCAACGCCCCTTGTCCTGGGAGGCGTCCGCCTGTGCGTAGTCGATCGCCGCCGCCACCACATCGGGCTTCATCACGAGGCCCGGCCCGCCACCGGCGGGGGTGTCGTCGACAGTGCGGTGCTTATTACGCGCAAAATCGCGAATGTCCAGCGTTTCCAGCGCCCAGAGCCGGTCCGCCAGCGCCTTGCCGGTCAGGGACGCGGCCAGCGGCCCGGGGAAGACATCCGGGAACAGGGTCAGCACCTTGACGCGGAAGGCGCCGGCCCTGGTCTGGTCCTGCATCAGGGGTTTCGGCTGCGCGGTGGCGCGCGGCTGGAACATGCCTTGGGACCGGGGTTTGGGCGAATCAGCGGCCATCCGGTTCGCCGGCCTCGTCCATCAGCGCCATCAGCAGCTTCGCCGCCCCGGTGGCCTCGCCAGGGCGGCGCTGCAGGTGCATCTGCTCGCGCTCGACCCAGCGTAAGTAAGCGGCGACGCGCTCGACGCTGGCCTCGGGGCCGGTCAGGATCGCGTGGACCTCGCGCGCCATGTCGTCGTAGTCGTCCGGCGGCACCGCGGCGTCGGACAGGCCCAGCGGGTCCCAGTCGGCGATCAGGATCGCGCGGATGCGGGCGTAGAGGTGCTTGGGGCTTTCGCGGTCGTGGTGGGTGGTCATGCGTCACGGTCCTCTTCTGGCCCTTCGCCGTCCAGCGTCCCCTCGGGCAGGTCGGCGACGATCCGGCCCGCGGTCAGGTCCACGGTCGGCACTACAGCACGAGTGAAGGGAATCAGCACGGATTTTCCGTGCCCCGCCGCCGGCGGCAGCGCGATTTCCAGCACGTCGCCCGCGCCGTGATCATGCACGGCCTGCACCCGGCCGATCAGCGCGCCGCCCGGATCGAGGACGGGCAGGCCGATCAGGTCGGCATGGTAGAACTCGTCGTCCGGCAGCGTGGGCAGCCGGGCGCGGTCGGCGTAGAGCCGGGTGCCCTTCAGCGCCTCGGCCTCCTCGCGGGTGGCGACGCCGGAGAGCCGGACGGCCAGGCCCTCCTTGACCGGGCGGGTGACGCGCAGCCGGAAGTTGCGCGTGCCGTCCTCGGTCCAGAGCGGGCCATAGGCGGCGATCGCCTCGGGCTCGGCGCAGAAGGATTTCACCCGCGCCTCGCCCTGCACGCCGAAGGCCCCGGCGATGGCGCCGACGCAGATCCGGCCCTCTGCCTTTGCACTCATGGCCTCACCGTCCCGGAACGCCGATGCACAGGCCGCCGGGCAGGTCGCCCTCGGCCTTCACCCAGCGCCCGCCCGCATCGATGCACCGGTCGATCGCGGCCCAGTTCTGGGCGTAGCATCCGCCCGCAAACGCCGCCATCAACAGGCAGAGGCGGAACAGGGCGCGCATGAGCGAGCCACCTTACTCGGAGGCTTCGGCCTCGGCAGGGGCCTCGGCGGGCGCCGCGGCGGCGGCAGCGGCCTTGGCGGCCTTGGCGGCCTTCTCCTCGGCGCGCTTCTTGGCCCTCTCGCCCGGAACGGCGCGCTGCGGGTTGCTGCGCGTCACCGCCTCGACCAGCCCGGCGGCGGCCAGGAAGCGCTGGACCCGGTCGGTCGGCTGCGCGCCGTGGCCCAGCCAGTGCTGGATGCGCTCGGCCTTCAGGGTGACGCGGTTCTCGGCGTCCTTGGGCAGCAGCGGGCTGTAGGTGCCCAGGATCTCGATGAAGCGGCCGTCGCGGGGCATCCGGCTGTCGGCGGCGACGATGCGGTAATAGGGGCGCTTCTTGGAACCGCCGCGGGCGAGTCTGATCTTGATCGACATGGGTCTTCTCCTTGGTCTGGTTTTCGGACCCCCCGGCCTGGGGGGCTATTTCTGGAACTGTTCGTGGTGATGGATCACTTCATCGACGATGAAGCGCATGAACTTCTTGGCGAAATCCGGGTCGAGCCCGGACTCCTCGGCGAGCTTCTGGAGCCGTGCGACCTGCTGCGCCTCGCGGGCCGGATCGGCGGGCGGGAGCCCGTGCTCGGCCTTCAGCCGCCCGACGGTCTGGGTGCAGCGGAACCGCTCGGCCAGGGCATGGACGAGGATCGCATCGAGATTGTCGATGGAATGGCGCAGGTCCTTGAGCAGCGCCTGCGCGCGGGTCGCGTCGTCGGTCATTGCAGCGCCTCCGGTCCGGGGTGACGGTAGGTGACGCAGACCTCGCCCTCGGGCTTGGGGGAGGCCTCGTCAAGGCGGGCGCCCAGCCGCTCGGCCAGGCGGATCGAGCGGTCGTTGCCTGGGTCGATGTAGCTCACCAGCGCCCCGAGCCCGCGGCGGTCATAGGCCCAGCCGCGCACGGCCAGCGCCGCCTCGTGCGCCAGACCCTTGCCCTCGGCCTGTGCCAGGACCATCCAGCCGATCTCGGGTTCCGGGTAATGGGCCGGCTGGTAGATTCCGACCTCGCCCAGATAGTCGCCGCGCGCGCGGTCCGCCAACGACCAGGAACCGTAGCCGCGCAGGTCCCAGAGCGCTCGGGCGGAAGCGAATTCCTTCCAGGCCCGGGCGCGGTCCAGCGGTCCGTCCTCCCAGACCGAGCGCGGCGAGGCCATATGCGCCGCAAAGGGCTCGAAATCCTCGAGCCGCGGCGCGCGCAGCGTCAGCCGCTCGGTCTCGATGGTCGGGATCGCGGTCATTTCTTCTTTCCCAGCCCCAAGCCGGCGAGGCCCGGCGGCAGCTTCAGCCCGCCGCCGCCGAGGCCGGGGAGGCCCGTGGGCACTGCGCCGGCCCCAGGCATTCCGGGCATGCCCGGCGGCATGCCGCCGCCCTTGCCCATCATCTGGCCCATCAGGCCGCGCAGGCCGCCTTTGCCCATCCGGCCCATCTTCTTCATCATGTCGGCCATCTGGCGGTGCATCTTCAGCAGGCGGTTGACCTCCTGCACCTCCAGCCCGGCACCGGCGGCAACGCGCTTCTTGCGGCTGGCCTGCATCAGCTCGGGCTTGCGGCGCTCGTCCTTGGTCATCGACTGGATGATGGCGATCTGGCGCCGGATCACCTTGTCGTCCAGGTTGGCCGATTCCATCTGCTTGGCCAGCTTGCCCATGCCCGGCAGCATCCCGGCGATGCCGGAGACGCCGCCCAGCTTGATCATCTGTTCCAGCTGGCTCTTGAGGTCGTTCATGTCGAAGCGGCCCTTCTGGAACCGCTTGAACATGCGCTCGGCCTCGGCCTGTTCGATGGTCTCCTGCGCCTTCTCGACCAGGCTGACGATGTCGCCCATGCCGAGGATGCGGCCGGCGACACGCTCGGCGTGGAATTCCTCGATGGCATCCAGCTTCTCGCCGAGGCCCACGAACTTGATCGGCTTGCCGGTGACCGCGCGCATGCTGAGCGCCGCGCCGCCGCGCCCGTCGCCGTCCATCCGGGTCAGGATCACGCCGGTGATGCCGATGCGGGTGTCGAAATTCTCGGCGGTGTGCACCGCGTCCTGGCCGGTCAGGCCGTCGACCACCAGCAGGGTCTCGTTCGGCCTGGCCAGATCACGGACCGCCTCGACCTCGGCCATCAGTTCGTCGTCGATCGAGAGGCGCCCGGCGGTGTCCAGCATCACCACGTCGTAGCCGCCGAGCGTCGCCTGCTGCTTGGCGCGCCTGGCGATATCGGCGGGGCGCTGGCCCTTGACGATCGGCAGGGTCTCGACGCCGATCTGGGTGCCGAGCACCGCGAGCTGCTCCATCGCCGCCGGGCGGTTGGTGTCGAGGGAGGCCATCAGGACCCGCTTGCCGCCGCGTTCGGTCAGGCGCTTGGCCAGCTTGGCGGTGGTCGTGGTCTTGCCCGAACCCTGCAGGCCGACCATCAGGATCGTCGCCGGGGGCGTGTCGATCTTCAGCTTGCCGGGCTCGGCGTCGCCGCCCGAGAGCACCTGGATCAGTTCGTCATGGACGATCTTCACCACCTGCTGGCCGGGGGTGACTGATTTCAGAACGGCGCCGCCGGTGGCCTTTTCCTGGACTTGGCGGATGAAGTCGCGGGCGACCGGCAGCGAGACATCCGCCTCGAGCAGCGCGACCCGGACCTCGCGCAGCGCCGTCTGGACGTCGCCCTCGGTCAGCGCACCCTTGCCGGTGAGCTTTTCGAGGGCGCCGGAGAGGCGTTCCTGCAGGGTCTCGAACATGGGCGCGCTCCCAGTTTTCCAAACGCAAATCGCGCCGGTGGGCGCAACGCGCTGACCGGCGGCGATCCCGGGCGCATCCCGGGACCGGAAGTGCTGCGACTTCCGGGATGGCGGCGATCTAATCCCGTGGCAGGGAAATGTCAATCTCCGGGCGGCAGGGTCGGGCCCGGCGGCCCGGCTCGGCTTGACGCTCCAGGTCAAATGCGCGAGTCTTCCGCCAGTGCGTGGAACCAGGGACGTCGGGGGGAACCTGAATGGCCGCCAGTGACAAGAGGCTCGATCTCCGCTTCGGAGCCTTTGCCTGCTCGGTGCAGGGTTTCGACGACCCGGTCATGCCGGTGCAGCAGATATTGCGGGCGATCCAGACCCTGCTGGAAGAATCGCCGGAAATCGCGGATGCGGGAATATCGTTCGATGCCGAGACCATCGAAAGCCTGATCGAGGAGGTTGCGCGGCGCGCCGATGTCGAGACCTCGGACCTGGAAATCACCCCGGGGCTGGTCATCATCTATCACGGCGAGGGCAGCCCGCCCGACCTTTCCGCGCCCGCCGAAGCCGCGGCGCAGCCTGTGCCGGCGCCCGAGGTGCTCGACGAGGCCGACGATGAGGCCGGGGCGGCGGAGGACAGCGCGGTGTCCGACATCTTCTCGAACCGGCTGAAGCGTTCGCTGTTCGACGAGCCGGAGGATGCCGAGACCGTGGAGCCGGAGCCGGACGACGAACCCGCCGGGGCGAAGGCAGCGCCCGCCGCGCCGCAGGATATCTTCGCGCCGCCCCCGGATACCGGCGGCGGTGTCTTCGCCGATCCGTTCGCGGAGGCGGGAGAGGAGGCGGCGGAGGACGAATCCGGCGATGGCGGCGCCGAGACCCCGGAAACCGAAACCGATCTGCCCGCCGGCGGTGACGAGGTGCCGGCCGGGGGCATCAATCTGTTCGGCAATTTCCTTACCGGCGGGGACTATCAGGTCGAACCCGGCGCCGAGGCTGCCGGGGCGGCGGCCGAGGAGGAGGATTCGGTGCTGGAGCTCGGCACCGGGGAGGCGCCTGGAACCGGCGACGACCCGCATACCGTCGCCGGGATCGCCAAGCTGGCCGGCGCCACGTCGGTCCCCGAGATGATGGTCTGCGCCGCCGCCTGGATGGTTCTGCTCAAGGGGCAGACCACCTTCACCCGCCGCGAGGTGATGGATGTGTTCGACCAGATCCCCGGCGATCACCCGAAGACCCTGGAAGCCCGGATCAAGGGTTTCGGCAAGGCGGTGCGCAACCAGCAGATCATGATGCTGGAGGAAGGCACCTTCGGTCTGGCGCGCAGCGAGGTCGACCGCTTCCAGTCGCTGCTGTAGGGACGGCCACAACCCATCGAGGGTCGGGTTCCCGCCGGGTGCACTCGCGCCGGGTTGCCGGAGTCCGCCCCGTCGCCTGACATTGCTGCACTTCGGCGGACCCCCCACCTGTCCTCCCCCCTTGAAGGGGGAAGAGACGCGGGCCCCGGCGTTGCGGGCGGGCGTCCTCTCCCCCTGGAAGGGGGAGAGACAGAGAGGGGGTCCGCGGCGGTGATCGCAGCAGCGACGGCGCGCGCCCCGGCCTCAATCGCCGTCGCGATCCGGGTCTTCGCGCCCGACGCCCTGGAAGATGCGCCGGAACGGCAGCGCCCACAGGAAGCCGAGACCGGCATAGATCGCCAGTTCCAGCAGGATATGCGGCCGGTCGAACCAGCCGGTCACCGTCACCGCCGCCACGATGTAGAGCGGCAGCCAGACCAGCAGCAGGATCAGCGACAGGATACGGCGGGTCCGGTACTTCATCGGTCCCGGCTCAGTCCCGGAACGGGTCGGTGACCAGGATGGTGTCGTCGCGCTCGGGGCTGGTCGAGAGCAGCGCCACCGGGGTCTCGATCAGTTCCTCGACCCGCTTGACGTATTTGATCGCCTCGGCGGGCAGGTCGAGCCAGCGCCGGGCGCCGAAGGTGGATTCCTTCCAGCCGGGCATGGTCTCGTAGACCGGCGTGACCCGGGCCTGCAGCGCCGCCGCGGTGGGCAGGTAATCGATCTTCTCGCCGTCCAGCATGTAGCCGGTGCAGATCTTCAGCTCGTCCAGCCCGTCGAGCACGTCGAGCTTGGTCAGCGCGATGCCGGAGACGCCGCCGACCTGGCAGGTCTGGCGCACGAGCGCGGCGTCGAACCAGCCGCAGCGGCGCTTGCGGCCCGTCACGGTGCCGAATTCGCGGCCGCGCTCGCCCAGGCGCTGGCCGGTCTCGTCCTCGAGCTCGGTCGGGAACGGGCCCGAGCCGACGCGGGTGGTGTAGGCCTTGACGATGCCGAGGACGAAATTGATCGCATGCGGACCCATGCCGGTGCCGGTCGAGGCCATCCCGGCCATGGTGTTGGACGAGGTGACGAAGGGATAGGTGCCGAAATCGATATCCAGCAGCGCCCCCTGCGCGCCCTCGAACAGGATGCGCTTGCCATCGGCCCGGGCCTGGCCCAGCACCCGCCAGACCGGCGCGGCGTGCGGCAGGATCTGCGGCGCGATCTCGGTGAGTTCCGCCTTCAGCTTCGCGCGGTCCACCGGCTCGGCGCCCAGGCCCCGGCGCAGCGGGTCGTGATGCGCCAGCAGGCGGTCGAGCCGGGCGTCCAGCGTCTCCTCGTCGGCCAGATCGGCGACGCGGATGGCGCGCCGCCCCACCTTGTCCTCGTAGGCCGGGCCGATGCCGCGCCCGGTCGTGCCGATCTTGCCGGCGCCGGCGGCTTCCTCGCGCATGCGGTCCAGATCGGTGTGGACCGACAGGATCAGCGGCGCGTTCTCGGCCAGTTTCAGGTTCTGGGGCGTGACCTCGACGCCCTGGCCCCGCAGCTTGTCCATCTCCGAGATCAGCGCCCAGGGGTCCAGCACCACGCCGTTGCCGATGACGCTGAGTTTGCCGGGGCGCACGATGCCGGAGGGCAGCAGCGACAGCTTGAACACCTCGCCGTTGATCACCAGCGTATGCCCGGCGTTATGGCCGCCCTGGAAGCGCGCGATCACGTCCGCCCGCTCGCTGAGCCAGTCGACAATCTTGCCCTTGCCCTCGTCGCCCCACTGGGCGCCGACAACCACCACATTGGCCATATGCGCGTCTCCCGATTTGACGCGCCCTTATAGGGAATGCCCGCAGCGGGCGAAAGCCGCAAAAACGCGGCATTGTCTCACCCTGAAAGGCGCTCCGAACGCGCGGCATTGCGAAGCTCGGCGCACGGGAATACCTTTTGCCGGGAAGCGAAAGGAGGCCAGGAGTGGCCGCAGTTTATGTGATGACCGCCGTGTGTGCGGCGTTGGGGTGGTATTACGCCGCCCGGCGCGGGTGGTCGATCGGCGGAAGGATGTTCTTCGCCCTGTTGCTCGGCTCTGCGGCAGGAGCCGTGTCGTTCGCGATATTCGTGTTCAGGACACTCAGCAGGATTCACTAGAACGTGGCCGCGCCGCGACGAGTTGTACCGGGTCCGGCGACGGACATCCGGCCGCGTCCGTGGTATGATCGGGAATCGAAAAGCGGCCGCCTTGTCGTGGTCCTTGCGCGCAGGTTCGTTCAACGCGCGGCTTACGGTGTGGCAGCCCCCAGCGCGGCCCGGAACCGGGACGCATCCAGAGCAGGATGCCTGATCGCCGAGGCCGCCATTGCCAAGGAGCGAGCCATGCCGACGATCTCCGCTTCGATTTCCGTGCTCCGGCTGCTGCTGATCTGCTTCGCGGTCCTGTCCCTTTCGGCCTGCGCCACGCGGCCGGCCACCTCCGGCTGGGGCGGCGGGGCGTCGCTGACGCCCGGCTGGGGAAAGGTCGGCGATGCCTTCGTCGCGGCGGCGACCGATCCGTTCACCTGGGCGCCCGCCGCCGGTGCGCTGGTTCTGGGCGTCAGCGGCGCCGACAAGGATGTCTCGCGCTGGGCTCGACGGCACACGCCGGTCTACGGTTCCCGCGGCAACGCCAGCGACGCCAGCGACCTGCTGCGCGAGATCAGCTTCGGCGGCTATCTGCTGACCGGCCTCGCGGCCCCCGTGGGTGCCGGCGAGAACCCGGTCGTCGACAAGGTCAAGGGCTTCGGGGTCGGCTTCGCTGCGATCGCGGCGACGGAACTGATCACGCGCCAGGGCAAGGCGGCCATCGGCCGCGAGCGGCCGCTGGATCAGAACGACCAGAGCCTGCCGTCGCGCCACACCAGTCTGACCGCGGTCAGCGCGCGGCTGACCCGCGAGACGCTGCGTTATTACGACATGCCGCGGGGCGCACGGATCGCGGCGGATGCGGGGCTGGCCGGGATGACCGCGATGACCGGATGGGCCAGGGTCGAGGCCGGGGTGCATTATCCCTCGGACGTCCTGGCCGGTGCGGCGCTCGGCAATTTCCTGGCTGTCTTCGCGACCGAGGCGTTCCTGCATCCCGAGAGCGGTCTCGCGCTGCGCGTCGACCCGATGGAGGACGGTCTGGCGGTGACCGCCAGCATCGCGTTCTGAAGCCGGGCGATTGCCCGCTCAGAGCCGCTTGTGGGTGCCGTCGCAGAGCGGCTTGCGGCCCGACTGCTTGCAGCCGCAGAACCACAGCTTGCCGTCCTTCTCGGCGGTGTGCTTGACCGGCGAGAACGTCGTCTCCTTGTGGCTGCCGTCGCAGAAGGGCTGCTTCTTCGAACGCCCGCAGGCGCACCAGAAATAGGTCTTCCCGGCGGTGACCTCGACCGCATAGGGGCCCTTCTGGGCGACGATTGGGCTGTCCGCCATGGCCGATCTCCTTGTGTTTCTGCGAAGCTATCAGGCATCATGGCGCCGAGAGGTGTCAAGGCGGCGCCAGTCGGGCCGGGCGAGGAGGAACGAGGTTGGAGTTCGATGCCGAGTGCAGGCACCCGCGGCTCTCGCGCCGGCACCGTCCCGGAAATGTGCATGGTCTTTTCGCGGCACTGGCGGCGCTTGGCTTCCTCGCATCGGTAGCGCCACCGGGCCTGCGATACGCCGAAAGGACCTACGACGCGCTGAAGAAGCTGGCCCAGACCGGCTTCACGCCCGAGAATGCACGCGAAGCCGCGGCGATGGCCGAGACCGCCGCCGCCGTCATGGCGGTTACGTTCCTGACCACGCTGGCATCCATCGCCTTGTGGCTGATCCTGAAGGACCTGGTCAGAATCTTCCGCGGCACCTTCATGCCGTCCAGCCGCGACGCCCGGAGAGGCGAGGTCGCTGGCGTCCACTACGGGCCGATGACCGTCGTGATGAACGACACCGGCCTCTCGCTGTCCGCCGACCTGTCCCGGAGCGTGGTGCCGTGGGCGGCAATCGACTCGGCAGAGCTGAGGCACGGGGCGCTGGTTCTGACGCTCGGCAATGGCGCCACATGCGTGATCCCGGCTGCCGGCGCCCCTGGTGGCGCCAGGGCGGCCCTGGACCATGTGCGCGCGGCGATCGCCGGCGCCACCGAGGAACCGGCAGGATGACCGCGCTGCGTGTCGAGACGGACTGGAGCCCCAGGCAGGTCGCGCGCGGCAGGGATGTCGTTTGGCGGACGGAAATGGGCTATCACTGGACCGAGCCCTTCGGGCGGCCGAGCTGGCTGGCCCATGGCATCGTCTATCTGGCAATCCTGGCGCTGCTGGCGACGCATATGGTCACCATCGTCAGCGGCGCGCGGCCGCTGGACCCGACGGCGTTCATCTTCGGGTTCTGCGCCTGGGGAATCCTGTATTTCCCGCCCAACCTGCTGAACTGGGCGCGGAACGGCTTCGTCACGCACTGGCCGTCGCGCGGCATGATGACCGGCCTGGATCACGGCCCAGCCGAGGTGACCATCGACGGCGGCGGCATCGCCTGGTCGCGCGAGCATTATGGCGAGAGTCTGGCCTGGGGCGCGATCACGCTGATCGCCGAGGACCGCGATTTCTTCGTCCTCGGCAGCGGCGCCAGCCTGGTGACGCTGCTGCCGAAGACGCCGCGGGTGCGGTTGGCGCTGGAACGCGCCACCGACGGACTGGCGGCGGCCGACGCGCTGCGCGCGGCGCGGTGAGGCCCGACGGGCAGGCCCGTCAGAACACCAGCGCCCGGGCCTCGCGGACCTGCGGCAGGGCCTTGATCTCGGCCAGGGTCTTCGGGTCCAGCGGCTCGTCGACGCCCAGCATCGCGATGGCATCGCCGCCCTTCTCGGCCCGGCCCAGCGCGAAGGTGGCGATGTTGATGCCCAGATCGCCCAGCTTGGTCCCCAGCGCGCCGATATAGCCCGGCACGTCGTTGTTGCGGGTGTAGAGCATGAACTGCTGCGGCTCGGCCTCGAGATCGATGCCGCGAATCTGGATGATGCGGGGCTTGCCGTCCGAGAACACGGTTGCGGCGATCGAGCGGGTCTTTGCCGGGGTCCTGATCAGCAGCCGCATATACGAGCCATAGGCTCCTTGCGCGTCCTTGCGGGTCTCGGCGATCAGGATGCCGCGCTCGCGCGCCATCACCGGCGCCGAGACCATGTTGACCGCACCCTCGCCCAGCTGCGGGGTCAGCAGCGCGGCGGTCAGCGCGGCGGTCAGCGGCCTGAGGTTCAGCTCGGCGACCCGGCCGACATACTCGATCTCGATCGCCTCGATGGCCTCCTCGGTCATCTGCCCGGCGAACCCGCCCATGACCTCGGCGACCCGCACCCAGGGGCGCAGAAGCGGCGCTTCCTCGGCGGTGATCGAGGGTGCGTTGATGGCGTTCGAGATCGCGCCGTGGATCAGGTAGTCGGACATCTGCTCGGCCACCTGCAGGGCGACGTTCTCCTGCGCCTCCGAGGTGGCGGCGCCCAGATGCGGGGTCACGACCACGTTGGGCAGACCGAACAGCACGTTCTGCTTCGCCGGCTCGACCGCGAAGACATCGAAGCCGGCGCCGGCGAGGTGGCCGGATTTCAGAGCGGCGGCCACCGCCTCCTCGTCGACCAGGCCGCCCCGGGCGCAGTTGATCAGCCGGGCGCCGGGTCTCATCTTCGCGATCCGCTCGGCGGAGAGGATGTTGGCGGTCTTGTCGGTCTTGGGCAGGTGCAGGGTGACGAAATCGGCGCGGCCCAGGAGCGCGTCGATATCCTCGATCTTCTCGACCCCCAGCTCGCGGGCGCGGGTCTCGCTGAGGAAGGGGTCGAAGGCGATGACCTTCATCTTCAGCCCGATGGCGCGCGAGGCGACCACAGAGCCGATATTGCCGCAGCCAACCAGCCCCAGGGTCTTGCCGGTGATCTCGACCCCCATGAATTTCGACTTCTCCCACTTGCCCGAATGGGTCGAGGCATTGGCCTGCGGGATCTGGCGGGCGACCGCGAACATCATCGCGATGGCGTGCTCGGCGGTGGTGATCGAGTTGCCGAAGGGGGTGTTCATCACCACGATCCCCTTGGCCGAGGCGGCGGCCAGGTCGATGTTGTCGACGCCGATGCCGGCCCGGCCGATGACCTTGAGGTTGTCGGCGCGCGCGATGATCTCGGCCGTCGCCTTGGTGGCGGACCGGACGGCGAGGCCATCGTAATTGCCGATGATCTCGGCCAGTCTCGCGGGGTCCTTGCCGAGGTTCGGCTGGAAATCGACCTCGACGCCGCGATTGCGGAAGATCTCGACCGCCTGGTCGGAAAGCTCGTCGGAAATCAGGACTTTGGGCATGGGTTTTCCCTCTCGCGCCAGTCGGCGCGCTCAAGTTTGTAGACAAGGGTGTCGTCGGGACCGAAGGCGCGGCGCTCGACGAAACGGAAGCCCATCGCCTCGTAGAAGCGGTGGGCGCGGATGTTTTCGACCATCGGGTCGATCAGGATCGCGGTGACGGCCGGATCGGCGAAGCAGCGCTCGATGGCGAGGCCCATCATCCGGCGGCCATGGCCCTTGCCGATGTCGGAGGCCTCGCCGATCCAGATGTCGATGGCGCGGAGGTTCTGCGGCACCTCGCCCCAGTAATGCGATTCCTCGCGCGCCGGGTCGATGATCTGGACGAAGCCGATGGGGCGATCCCCGTCGGCATCATCGACGGCGATCAGCATCTCGCGCCACGGGACGCTGCGGCCGAGCTGGTTTTCCCAGTCCCAGTCGTTGAATTCCGGATCGCCGGCGATCTCCTGCAGGTGGGGCTGTTCGTCCCAGTGCCGGAGCAGCGCCAGGTCCTCAGGTCCGGCCGGCCGCAAGCGCATGGGTGTCTCCCGCGAGGTCCGCGTTCGCGGCGGCGAAGGCCCAGTCGAGCCAGGGGGTGAGACGCTCGATGTCCGCCGTGTCGACCGTGGCGCCGCACCAGATGCGCAGGCCCGGCGGCGCGTCGCGGTAGCCGTTGATGTCGTAGGCGACGCCATCGGATTCCAGCAGCCCGACCATGCGCTTGACGAAGGCGCGCTGGGCGGCCTCGTCCAGCCCGGCGATCCGGGGGTCGGTGATCTTCAGGCAGACCGAGGTATTCGAGCGCGCCTCGCGCGCGGCCACCAGGTTCCCGATCCAGGGCGTCCGGTCGGCCCAGCCCTGCAGCGCGGCGAAATTCGCGTCCGCACGGGCGAAGAGGCCGTTGAGCCCACCGGCGGAGTCGGCCCAGTCGAGCGCGTCCACATAGTCGGCGACCGCCAGCATCGAGGGGGTGTTGATGGTCTCGCCCTTGAAGACGCCGTCGATCAGCGCGCCCGCCTTGGTCAGGCGAAACACCTTGGGCAATGGCCGGTCGGGGGCGTAGCTCTCCAGCCGTTCCACCGCGCGGGGGCTGAGGATCAGCATGCCGTGGCCGCCCTCGCCGCCCAGCACCTTCTGCCACGAGAAGGTGACGACATCGAGCTTCGCCCAGTCGAGCGGCTGGGCGAAGGCAGCCGAAGTGGCGTCGCAGATGGTCAGCCCGGCGCGGTCGCCCGCGATCCAATCGGCATTGGGCACCCGGGCGCCAGAGGTGGTGCCGTTCCAGGTGAAGACCAGATCGGCATCCTTGCGCACCGAGGCGAGCTCCGGCAGCGCGCCGTAATCGGCCTCGATCACCCGGCAGTCGGCGAGTTTCAACTGCTTCAGCGCGTCGGTGGCCCAGCCCTTGCCGAAGCTCTCCCAGACCAGCACGTCGACCGGGCGGGGACCCAGCAGCGACCACATCGCCATCTCGACCGCGCCGGTGTCGGAGCCCGGCACGATGCCGACGCGGTAGCCCTGGGGCACGCCCAGCAGCTTCGCGGTGCGGTCGATGGCCTCCTTCAGTTGCGCCTTCGGTGCGGCGGCCCGGTGCGAGCGGCCGAGAAACGCCTTCGCGGCCACTGCCTCGAAGGACCAGCCGGGATGTTTGGCGCAGGGACCGGAGGAGAATTCAGGGCGCGCAGGCTTGACCTGCGGCTTTTCGGGGAACGTCATGGGACGCGCTCCATCGTCAGGGCGAGATTGCTGAGCCGGCCGCCGCTCGCCCATACCCGGCGACTGACCCACGGCCCGGATAGGGCCAACCGGGCGCGGCGTCAATCGGGAAAATGTCGCTTTCCGGCGGCAAGGTGTCGCGATCCGGCAGCGCGCCAAATAATGTGGCTCGGGGCGGAATCGGGCGGTACCATCGCCGCAGGACCGCAACCAGCGAGACCCCGATGATCACGCTTGCCCCGCCGCTCCGCCGTGGCACCGCCGCCGACGCCGCGGCGCTGGCCGACCTGGTCAACTTCGCGGGCGAGGGCCTGCCGGAATATCTGTGGCGCGGCATGGCCGCCGCGGGCGAGGACCCGTGGGAACTGGGTCGCAAGCGCCAGGCACAGAAGGCGGAGGAGGGAAAGATCTTCGTGGTCGACGAGGGCGCCGGCGCCATAGCGGCGCTGACCGGCTACCCGACGCCCGCGGACCCGGACCCGATCCCCGACGACATGCCGCCGCTGTTCCGGCCGTTGCAGGAGCTGGAGGACCTCGCCCCCGCCACATGGTACGTGAACGTGCTGGCCGCCTATCCCGAGGCCCGCGGGCGCGGCCACGGCACCAGGCTGATGGCGCTGGCCGAGGAAATCGCCCGCGATCTGGGGCTGGGCGCCATGTCGATCATCGTCGCCGGCGGCAACACCGGCGCCCGGCGGCTGTACCAGCGCCTCGGCTATGCCGAGACGGCCCGGCGGGCGGTCGTGAAGGACGGCTGGACCTGCGCCAGCGACGAATGGGTGCTGCTGGTCAGGCAGCTCTGAAGCTTGACCTTCCAGTGGCTGGAAGCCCCATCTATGTGGCGCCCCATCCCCGCGCGAGGTTCCATGTCCGAGACTGCCGCCGCCCAGATCGTCCGCGACCCCGTCTGCGGCATGACCGTCGACCCGGATGCGGGCAAGCCGTCCCATGACCATGGCGGCCACAGCTATCATTTCTGCAACCCGAAGTGCCGCGAGAAGTTCATCGCCGCGCCGGAGGACTATCTGACCGCCACGGACCCGGTCTGCGGCATGAGCGTCAACCGCGCCACCGCGCGGCATATGGCGAAGCACGAGGGCCAGCGGTTCTATTTCTGCGCCGGGCGCTGCCAGGAGAAGTTCGAGGCGGCGCCCGAAGACTATCTCGGCGACCGCCCTGCCCCCGAGCCCATGCCGGAGGGCACCCTCTACACCTGCCCGATGGACCCCGAGATCGTGCAGGAAGGCCCCGGCGACTGCCCGATCTGCGGCATGGCGCTGGAGCCGATGACGCCTTCGGCCGATTCCGGGCCGAACCCGGAGCTGATCGATTTCACCCGGCGCTTCAAGATCGGCGCCGCGCTGGCGGTGCCGCTGTTGATCCTGACCATGGGGCCGATGGTGGGCCTGCCGGTGCGCGGCTGGCTGGGCGAGCGCACCGCGCAGTGGATCGAGCTGGCGCTGGCCACGCCGGTGATCCTGTGGGCCGGCTGGCCGTTCCTGCTGCGCGGCGCGAAGTC
Source organism: Thermohalobaculum sp. (assembly GCA_035458445.1). Taxonomy (GTDB): domain Bacteria; phylum Pseudomonadota; class Alphaproteobacteria; order Rhodobacterales; family Rhodobacteraceae; genus Thermohalobaculum. Next base: position 18,796 of record DATHZU010000352.1, read on the forward strand.
GTTCCGGACGATGAACCTGAACATGTTCAGCCTGATCGGCATGGGTGTCGCCGCGGCCTATCTGTTCAGCCTGGCCGCCGTTCTGGCGCCCGGCATCTTCCCGGACGGATTCCGCGATGCGGAGGGCCATGTCGGGGTCTACTTCGAGGCCGGAGCGGTGATCGTGGTGCTGGTGCTGCTGGGCCAGATCATGGAACTGGGCGCCCGCGAGCGCACCGGCGCGGCGATCCGGGCGCTGCTGGACCTGGCGGCCAAGACCGCGCGGATCATCCGACCCGACGGCAGCGAGGCGGAGATTCCGCTGGAGGAGGTCAGGGTCGGCGACCGGCTGCGGGTCAGGCCGGGCGAGAAGGTGCCGGTGGACGGCGCGGTGACCGAGGGTAGGTCCTCGGTGGACGAGTCGATGATCTCGGGCGAGCCGATCCCGGTCGAGAAGGTCGCGGGCGACCCGGTGACCGGCGCCACCATCAACGGCACCGGCAGCCTGATCATCGAGGCCCGGCGCGTCGGCAAGGACACCATGCTGGCGCAGATCGTCGAGATGGTGGCCGCCGCCCAGCGGAGCCGCGCGCCGATCCAGAAGCTGGCGGATTCCGTGGCCGGCAAGTTCGTGCCCACGGTGATCGGCATCGCGGTGCTGGCCTTCCTGGCCTGGTCGGTCTGGGGTCCGGCGCCGGCTTACGCCTATGCGCTGGTCGCCGCCGTCAGCGTGCTGATCATCGCCTGCCCCTGCGCGCTGGGGCTGGCCACGCCGATGTCGATCATGACGGCGACGGGCCGCGGCGCCCAGGCGGGCGTGCTGATCAAGAACGCCGAGGCGCTGGAGCGCTTTGCGGCGGTGGACACGCTGATGATCGACAAGACCGGGACCCTGACCGAGGGCAAGCCCAGGCTGGTGGCGGTGCTGCCCGAGGCCGGGCATGACGAGGCCGAGGTTCTGGGCCTGGCCGCCAGCCTGGAGCGCGGATCCGAGCATCCGCTGGCCGAGGCGATCGTGGCGGGCGCGGCAGAGCGCGGCATCCCGCTGGCCAACGCCGAGGAGTTCCAGTCCGTCACCGGCAAGGGCGTGACCGGCCGGGTCGGGGGCCGGGCCGTCGCGCTGGGCAACGCGCGGCTGGTCGCCGATCTGGGGCTCGACGGGGGCGAACTGGCCGAGGTGGCGGACAGGCGCCGCGATCAGGGCGAGACGGTGATGTTCGTGGTGGTCGACGGTGACCTCGCCGGGCTGGTCGCCGTGGCCGACCCGGTCAAGGAGACCACGCCCGAGGCGCTGGCCGACCTGCACGCGCTGGGGTTCCGCATCGTCATGGCGACCGGCGACAACGAGCGCACGGCGAAGGCGGTGGCGGCGCGGCTGGGGATCGACGAGATCCGGGCCGACGTGCTGCCCGAGGACAAGGCCCGGATCATCCGCGACCTGCAGGCCGGGGGAAGCAAGGTCGCCATGGCGGGCGACGGCATCAACGACGCCCCGGCGCTGGCCCAGGCGGATGTGGGCATCGCCATGGGCACCGGCGCCGACGTGGCGATCGAGAGCGCCGGGTTCACGCTGGTCAAGGGCGATCTGCGGGGCATCGTGCGGGCCCGGAAACTGTCGCTGGCGACCATGCGCAACATCCGCCAGAACCTGTTCTTTGCGCTGGTCTACAACGGCGCCGGGGTGCCGGTGGCGGCCGGGTTGCTGTATCCCTTCCTGGGTATCCTCATCTCGCCGATCTTCGCCGCGGCGGCGATGAGCCTGTCGTCGGTCTCGGTGATCGCCAATGCGCTGAGGCTGCGCCGGGTGCGGCTTTAGGGCAGAACCGGATCAGCCTGGTTCGGTCTGAAACGGTTCCGGTCCATGTGGCGCTGCCTGCGCACCGCGACCAGCGCGGCGGCGCCGATGGCAAGCTCGAGCACGGCCGCCCCGATCAGCCCGGTGTCCGGCAAACCGTCGATCGCCATGCTCAGCAGTCTGGACAGGCCGTAGGGCAGGTAGACGGCCGCCGCGACGACGGTCGAGGCGAACCGCAGCGCCGGCACGAAGGCGCCACTCGTCATCAGAAGCCCCAGTGCCAGCAGAGCGCCGCCCGGGGCGCGGATCTCGCTGAGGAGGCTGGCATCGCCGCCGAGCTCGATCCCATAGGTGGCGTAGAATGGCCCGGGCGCGACGAGGATGGCGGCGCCGATTCCGGCGGCGATGAGGCCGCTGATCAACAGGCCGCAGTTGAGTGCCTTGGTCGTGTTCATGAAGGTCCCTCACATTCCGTTCTGGTGAGCGTGGCAACTCGATTCGGCCCCGTCAGGCGGCCCGCTGCCAGGCGCCCCCTGCGGCGGCCAAGCGGCAGAACTCGCGGAAGTCGCGAGGCGGCCGGCCGAGCGCCCGTTCCACGCCATCGGCGAGCGACTCGTTCCGGCCGTCCAGCGTCTCGCGACAGATCTCGGTGAACACGTCGGCGATCATTTTCCCGCCGATCCCGGTCATCGCCGCGTGGAAGGCGTCGAAGGTGATCGGCTGATAGCGCAGCCGGCGCCCGGTGGCGGCCGAAAGCTCGGCAGCCGCCTCGGCAAAGCCGATCAGCCGTGGGCCGGTGACCTCGTAGAGCTGGCCGGAATGGCGATCTTCGGTCAGTGCGGCGACGGCCACGTCGGCGATATCGTCGACATCGACGATCGGCTCGCGCACCGCGGCGGCCGGCAGGGCGATCAGACCCTCCATGACCGGATCGCGCAGGTAGCCCTCGCTGAAGTTCTGCGCGAACCAGGCGGCCCGGATCAGTGTGTGGTCCAGCCCCGAGCGGCGGACGATTTCCTCGCACCGTCTGGCGTGCCGCTCGCCGCGGCCCGACAGCAGCACCAGCCGCCCGACGCCGGCTGTGGCGGCAGCGTGGGTCAGCGCCTCGATCTTCTCGGCAGCGCCGGGGAATGCAAGATCGGGGAAGTAGGAGACATAGGCCGCACCGACGCCCTGCAGCGCCGCGGCCCAGCCCTCCGGCCGGTCCCAGTCGAAGGGGATCGGCGCGCTGCGCGATCCGGGGCGGACCTCGCGGCCCTGCTCGTTCAGCAGCCGGACGATCCGGCGCCCGGTCTTGCCGGTGGCGCCGATGACGAGGATGGGGCGGGTCTTCATGGTCTGGCTCCTTTCAGGTTTCATGATTTGCTTGACACCATGTCAATTGACACGATGTCAAATAGGTGCAACTTTACGCCATGTCAAGAACGAATCCCGATACCCGGACCCGGATCCTGCAGGCGGCGTGGGAGCTTCTGGAATCCGCCGAGGCCCCCGAGACGCGCATGGCCGACATCGCCCGGCGGGCCGGGGTCAGCCGGCAGGCGGTCTATCTGCATTTCCCGACCCGGGCCGAGTTGCTGATCGCCACGACGCACCACATCGACGCGGTGAAGAAGGCCGACGACCGCCTTGCGGCCAGCCGGACAGCGGCGACCGGGCCAGAGCGGCTCGATGCCTTCATCGAGGCCTGGGGCAACTACATCCCCGAGATATACGGCGTCGGCCGGGCGCTGATGGCGATGAGCACCACCGACGAGGCGGCGAGACTCGCCTGGGACGACCGCATGCAGGCGGTCCGCCACGGCTGCCGGGCAGCTGTCGAAGCCCTGGCCCGCGACGGCCGGCTCGCCACGGAGCACTCGGCCGAGGAGGCGACCGACCTCCTGTGGACCCTGCTCTCGGTCCCGGGATGGGAGCGCCTGCGGCTGGTCTGCGGCTGGCCGCAGGCGCGCTATGTCGAGAAGATGAAGGCGCTCGCGCGGCGGGCGCTGGTGGCCGCGCAGCCAGGTGACGGCCACCCCTGAGCCGGCCGCGTCCTAAGCCTGGAGCGCCGCGTCGACCCCCAGTTCAGCCGCCGCGCGCCGCATGGCTTCCAGGGTCGCGGGCGGGATGGGGATGCCGTCGCGCAGCCGTTCCTCTTGCAGCCGCCGCTCGCGCTCGCCGGGGATCTCGACGCGGTCGAAGCCCGGGGCCGGGGGGCAGGCGCGCAGGTCGGCGAGGCATTCCTCGGCAGCTGCGCGGTAGGCATCCGGGGCCGCGAAGCTGTCCAGGCTGACGAAGACGCAGAGCCAGTTCAGGCCCAGCATGGCCTCGCCGAGCATCGCGCCGCCGACCAGTTCCGCCAGCAGTGCCATGCCATAGCCCTTGGGGCCCGCCATCGGCAGCAGCGCGCCGCCGTCGAAATAGTCCTGCGGATTGGTCGTGGGGTTGCCGTCGCGGTCGATGCAGAGGCCCTGGGGAAGCGGCCGCCCGGCGTAGTGCGCCGCATAGATCTTGCCGCCCGCCCCTGCCGCGGTGGCGAAGTCCAGCACCACCGGGCCATGGTCGCCGCCGGGGATGGCGAAGGCATAGGGGTTGGTGGGAAGCCGGCCCCGTGCGCCGCCATAGGGCGCGACCTGCGGCCAGTCGCGGCGCGTGCCGCCGCCGAGGATGATGCACAGGCAGCCCAGGTCGGCAGCCATCTCGGCGAAGGCGCCGAGGCGCCCGGTATGGCCGACATCGGCGACGCCAACCGCGGAGACGCCGGAGGCGCGGGCGCGGCGCGTGCCTTCCTCGACCGCGAGGCGCATCGCCGGGATGCCGAAGCCGCGGTTGCCCCGGACCAGCGGCGCGCTGCTGGGGGTAGCCGCCAGTTCCGGCTGGCCGGCCGGGTCGAACCGCCCCTCGCGCGCCCAATCGAGATATTGCGGCAGCCGCATGCAGCCGTGGGAGTAGACGCCCTTGAGGTCGGCCTCGACCAGATGGGAGGCGACCTCGGCACCGACGGCGGGCGGGCAGCCCATGGCGGCGAGAAACGCGGTCGCGAACTCGGTCAGCTGGTCGACGGCGATGCGGGGGTCGGTGTCTGGCATGGGTCCGTCCTTAACCGGTCAACGCGCCGCCGCAGGCCAGGAGGTCCCGGGTCTGCGCAGCAGCATTGCATGCTGCAGCGCGCACGGGACGACGGGGGCTGCGGGCGATCACCGTCCGATGCCCACCGCCTCCGGGGGCAGGTGGATGCGGAACTTCTCGCGCACCGCCTTGTCGACCTCGTAGGGCAGGTGCTTGGGGAAGAACCCGTCCAGGATCTCGCGCTTGCGGGCGATGGCGTTCCGGATCAGGTCGGGCTTGCCCTTCTCGCCCCATTCCTTCGGCGAGGTCCGGTCGGCCAGCGCCGGGTAGACATATTCGGTCTGCATCAGGCCCAGCGTCTGGTCCGAGCCGAGGTAGTGGCCCGGCCCCTCGGTGCAGACCGAGCGAATGACCTCGAGCGAGACGCTGTCCTCGGTGACCTCGATGCCGCGCACGCAGCGCTGGCACTGGCCCAGCATGTCGTCGCCGAGGATGAGGCTCTCGAAGCAGAACCCCAGCAGCGAGGCGTGCATGCCGACCGACTCGTAGATCATGTTGGCGCCCGAGAGACCGACCATCACGTCGGAAATCGCCTGCTCCCAGCCCGCCTGCATGTCGGGCAGCTTGGAATCCGCCATGCCTGCCGAGGTGCCGCCCGGCAGGCCGTAGAAGCGGTGCATCTGGGCGCAGCCGGCGGAAAGCAGCGCCTGTTCGCCCGAGCCGCCGGACATGGCGCCGGTGCGCAGGTCCGAGACGAATGGCCAGGTGCCGAAAATCGCCGGGTGGCCCGGGCGCATGGCGTTGACGTAGACGAGGCCCGCGAGGCATTCCGCCACCGCCTGCACGATGGCGCCCGCAATGGGGGCCGGTGCGGTGGCGCCGGCCTGCCCGGCGGAGAGCAGCAGAACCGGCATGCCGCCGCGGATGCAGGCCTCCATCACCTGGCAGCTTTCGGTCGCGAACTTCATCGGCGGCACGACGAAGCAGTTCGAGTTCGAGATGAAGGGCCGCTCGCGCCATTTGTCCTCGCCGCCCGCCAGCAGGTGGATCAGCTCGAAGGCGGGGGGCATGTGGCTCGCCTCGGTGAAGCTGACGCCGACATGCTTGGTGGTGCCGCGGATGCAGGCATAGATGGTGTTCAGGTCCATCTCGAGATTGTCCGGGATGTCGCGGCAGACCATCGGGCGCTGCAGGAAATGCACGTTGTCGAGCTTCTCGACGATCCGCGCCGCATCGTAGAGGTCCTGCACGAAGGACTCGCGGTACTCGCGCTTTTCCACGTCGACGATGTGCACCGCCGCGCCGGCGGTGCCGTAATGGACCCGGGTGCCCGAGAGATGCAGGTCGTGCTTCGGGTCGCGGCCGTGCAGCGTGATGCCGCGCGCGGCCTTGGCCAGCATGTCCTCGACCAGAGCGCGGGGGAAGCGGATGCGGCCATCGTCGCCCTGGATGGCGCCGGCGCCGGTGAGGATTTCCACGCCCGTTGGCGGCGCGTCGGCGAGGCCGATCTGTTCCAGCGCGTCCATGGCCGCCTGGTGGATGCGTTGCACGCCCGCCTCGGTCAGCGGGTTGTAGGCGCCGCCGGAGAGGCCGGGGCGGACCGGGCGCATGGCCTCGGAAAGCGGGGCCGCGCGCAGGGCCTGGCGGGCCGAGCGGCCGCCGGAGCGGCGGCTGCGCGCGGTGTCTTCAGCAGCGGGATTAGCCATTGTCGCCTCCTGCGGCACCGGCCGCGAGCATCTGTTCAACTTGCTTGCCGGGCATGCCGGCTTTCAGGGGTTCGAAGCTGCCGTCCCGCAGCATCGCGGTCAGGCAGTCGCGGATCGCTGCGTGGGTCACCCGGGCGATCTGGCCGCCGACCGAGATGCGGCGCACGCCGGCGGCCGCGAACTCGGCCACGGAGTGGTCGCGCAGCCGCCCGGCGGCGAGCGCATTGACCGGCTTCGAGACGGCGGCCAGCATCCGCTTCAGGGCGGCCATGTCCGGGGGGCCCGGGATGTAGAGGCAGTCGGCCCCGGCGGCCTCGAAGGCCCGGACCCGGCGGATCGCCTCGTCCATGTCATAGACCCCGTTCAACACCCCGTCGGCCCGGGCCGAGAGCACGAAGGGCCGCTTCAGCGCGCGCGCGGCGGCAGCGGCGGCGCGGATGCGCTCGGCGGCGAGGTCGGGCGCATAGGCCGGGTTGCCCTCGGTCATGCGGGTATCCTCGATGGAGCAGCCGGAGAGCCCGGCCTCGGCGGCCAGGCGCACGGTCTCGGCGACGGTGTCCGGGTCGTCGCCGAAGCCGTTCTCGAAGTCGCCCGAGACCGGCAGGGGCGTGGCCGCGACGATGGCCTCGGCATGGGCCAGGGCCTCGTCGCGGGTGATCGTTCCCATGTCGGGGCGGCCGAGCGTGAAGGCGAAGCCGCTGGAGGTGGTGGCGAGCGCCTGTGCCCCCGCCGCCGCCATCATCCGGGCGGAACCGGCGTCCCAGGGGTTGGGGATGACGAAGCAGCCTGCGCCGTGCAGGTCGTGGAACCGCTGGTGGCGTTCGGTCATGGCGCTCACATCCGCACCCTTTCGGCCTTTGGATCGTACATCGGCGCCAGGCTGGCCTCGGCCTCGAAGCGCTTGCCCGCCACCTCGACCTCGTAGACCGAGCCGAGCACATCCGCCGCGCTCTCGCCCTTGCAGGGGACGTAGCCCATGCCGATGGCGGCGCCCAGGTGATGGCCGTAGTTGCCGGAGGTGAGGATGCCGATCATCTTGCCGTCGCGGAGCAGCGCCTCGTTGTGGAAGAGCAAGGGCTCCGGGTCCTTCAGCTTGAACTGGACCATGCGGCGGCCGAGGCCCTCCTGCTTCTTGCGTAGCACCGCGTCGCGGCCCAGGAAATCGCCGAATTTCGAGGGTTCCTTGTCGGTCCTGGCGGCGAAGCCCAGGCCCGCCTCGAGCACGTGGTCCTCGTCGGTGATGTCGTGGCCGAAATGGCGGAAGGCCTTTTCGATCCGGCAGGAATCGAGCACGTGCAGGCCGCAGAGCTTGAGCCCGTGGGGGGCGCCGGCCGCCTCGATGGCCTCGAAGATATGGGCCGCCTGGTCGGCGGGCGCGTAGATCTCCCAGCCGAGTTCGCCCACATAGGAGACCCGGTGGGCGCGGGCCAGGCCCATGCCGATCTCGACCGTCTGCGCCGTGCCGAAGGGGAAATCGGTGTTCGCCAGCGAGGCGCCGGTGATCGGCTGCAGCACGTCGCGGGCCTTCGGACCCATCACCACCATCACCGCCTCGGCGGAGGTGACGTCGGTGGCGACGCAATGGGCGTTCTCGGGCGTGTGGCGCCTGATCCAGCCGAGGTCGCGGACCAGCGTGGCCGCCGGGGTGACGACCAGGAACTCGGTCTCGGAGAGCCGGGTCACGGTGACATCGGCCTCGATGCCGCCCCGGGCGTTGAGGAACTGGGTGTAGACGATTTTGCCCGGCTCGACCTTCACGTCGGCGCCGCAGATGCGCTGAAGCACGTCCGCCGCGTCGCGGCCCTCGACCCGGATCTTGCCGAAGGAGGACATGTCGAAGAGGCCGACGCCGTTGCGCACCGCCTTGTGCTCGCGGGCGGCGTTGGCGAACCAGTTCTGGCGCTTCCAGGTGTAGCGGTATTCGCGCTCTTGCCCCTCGTCGGCGAACCAGTTGGCGCGTTCCCAGCCGGCGGCCTCGCCGAAGACGGCACCGCGGGCCTTCAGGTGCTCGTGCAGCGGCGAGCGGCGGATACCGCGGGCGGTCTCGGGCTGGCGGTAGGGGAAGTGGTCGGCATAGAGCAGGCCGAGCGATTCCGAGACCCGCTCGCGCAGGTAGCGCTTGTTGTTCTGGAAGGGCTGCATGCGGCGGATGTCGACCTCCCACAGGTCGAAGGGCGCCTCGCCGTCCTCGATCCACTGCGCCAGCGCGAAGCCGGCGCCGCCGGACGAGACGATGCCGATGGAGTTGTAGCCGCAGGCCATCCAGAAGCCCTTCAGGTCCGGCGACTCGCCCAGGTAGTAGCGG
>DATHZU010000353.1:0-2187 GCA_035458445.1 Thermohalobaculum sp.
GGGCGGGCGTTTTCTGCCCGGCTCGCCGGTCGTCGCCGGAGCGACGAGCGAGATCGGCACGATCTGGGCCCAGTTCCGGCCCGATCTCGGCGCCCGGGCGATAGAGCAGCTGATCGACAGCATGGCGCTGGACGCACTGGCCGATCCCGCCGCACTGTTCCCGACCGTGCCGGACCTGTCCGCTCTGCTGAACGGGTTGCGCGGCGAGGGCTACGCGCTGGGGGTCGCGACCCATGATTCCGAGCGGGGTGCCCGGCTCCAGCTGGGCGTGGCGGGGGTGATCGGCGCCTTCGATTTCATCGCCGGCTACGACAGCGGACACGGGCTGAAACCGGGTCCCGGCATGCTGCTGGCCTTTGCGCAGGATCGCGGCATCGATCCCGCGGCCGTCGTCATGGTGGGCGACAGCCGCCACGATCTGGAAGTCGCGCGCAGCGCCGGGGCGGCGCTGGCGGTCGGTGTCCTGACGGGCCCGGCGCTGCACGGGGATCTGGCGCCTTACGCCGACCACGTGCTGGCCTCGATCGGGGAATTGCCGGGCCTGCTCCGCAGTCTTGGCGGCTGAACTCCGCCCACGGCGCCATCTGGCCCAAAAGCGACATCATCCGCCGCGTATCGGCGGGACTCGGTCCGGCTGCGGGTCGACCCTGCAGCACAAACAAGCACCAGCGAGGCACGGATGAACGAGACAGCGGCGAAGACCGAACGGCGCAAGCGCGGCGGCGGGCGTTCCGGCAACACCCGTCGGGGTGGTCTCGCCGTCTCGCAGCTCCCCTGGCAGATTCCGCAGATTCTCGACAACCCCACCGAACCGCTGCCGCCCGAGGGCGTCGAGGCCATCGACAACGGCGCGATGCGCATCCTCGAGGAAATCGGCATCGACTTCCTGCACGAGGAAGCCAAAGCGCATCTCAAGGCGGCGGGCGCCGATGTGGACCCCGATTCGAACCGCGTCCGCTTCGACCGCGCCCTGGTGCGCGACATGGTGGCCAAGGCACCCGCGACCTTCACGATCACGCCGCGCAACCCGGACCGGACCGTCACCGTGGGCGGGCGCAGCCAGCTTTATATCAACGTCTCGAGCCCGCCCAACTGCTCGGACCTGGACCGCGGGCGGCGCGCCGGAACGCGCGAGAGCTTTCGCGACCTGATAAAGCTCAGCCAGTATTTCAACTGCATCCACATGGTCGGCGGCTACCCGGTCGAACCGGTCGACATCCATCCCTCGGTCCGGCACCTGGACTGCATCCGCGACAAGCTGGTGCTGACCGACAAGGTGATCCACGCCTACTCGCTGGGCACCGAGCGGGTCGAGGACGCAATGGAGATGGTGCGGATTGCCGGCGGGCTCAGCCACGCCGAATTCGACGCGACGCCGCGGATGTTCACCAACATCAACTCGACCAGCCCGCTGATCCACGACTGGCCGATGCTGGACGGCGCCATGCGGCTGGCCAAGCGCGGCCAGGTGGTGACCGTGACGCCCTTCACGCTGGCCGGCGCCATGGCCCCGGTCACGCTGGCCGGCGCGATCGCGCAGCAGACCGCCGAGGCGCTGGCGGGGATCGTGCTGCTGCAGCAGATCAACCCCGGCTGCCCGGTGGTGATGGGCTCGTTCACCTCGAATGTCGACATGAAGTCCGGCGCCCCGGCTTTCGGCACGCCCGAATACATGCGCGCGACCCAGATGTCTGGCCAGATGGCCCGCCATTACGGCCTGCCGCTGCGGGCCTCGAACGCCTGCGCTGCCAATTGCCCGGACGCCCAGGCCGCCTGGGAAAGCGCCTTCTCGCTCTGGGCCTGCACCTCGGCGCAGGCCAACATGGTCTACCACGCCGCCGGATGGCTCGAGGGCGGGCTCTGCGCCTCCTACGAAAAATTCGTCATGGATTGCGAGACCCTGCAGCAGATCATGGCCTATAATCAGCCCATCGGCCTGACCGAGGCGGACATCGCCGTCGATGCCATCGCCGAGGGCATGGACGCCCGCCATTTCTTCGGCCTGCAGCACACCCAGGACCGCTACGAGACCGCCTTCTACAGCCCCTTCCTGTCCGACTGGCGCAACTACGAGACCTGGGAGGAATCGGGAGCCGCGCGCACCCCCGAACGCGCCAACCGCATCTGGAAGGCGATCCTGGACGAGTTCGAAGCCCCCGCGATGGACCCGGCCATTGTGGAGGAGCT
>DATHZU010000354.1:0-2310 GCA_035458445.1 Thermohalobaculum sp.
AGGGGGTGTGGATCGCGCTGTCACGCTGGTGGCATATTGTCTGGACCAGCATGATCGGGCTGGTGATCGGCGTCATCCCCGGCGCCGGAGCCTCGATCGCCAGCTTCGTCGCCTATCAGCAATCGCGCATCTACTCGAAGACGCCCGAGCTTTACGGCACCGGCCATCCCGAAGGCCTGATCGCCCCGGAATCGGCGAATAACGGCGTCACGTCCGGCACGCTGGTGCCGCTCCTGGTGATCGGCATTCCCGGCGGCGCGACCGCCGCGATCATGCTGGTGGTGATGCAATACCACGGCATCAATTTCGGCCCCTCGCTGTTCGAGGATCGGCCCGAGATCGGCTACGGCATGTTCATGGCCATGGCGGTGACCTACCTGATGATGATCCTGACCATCCTGCCGCTCAGCCGCTACATGAGCCGAGTGACGATGGTGCCGACCACCTATCTGGCGCCGATGATCATCGCCTTCACCCTGGTCGGCGCTTTCGTGCCGCGCGAGTACATGTTCGACATGTACCTGGCGCTCGCCTTCGGCGTGATCGGCTACATCGCTCGGCGCACCGGCTATCACGTGGCGGCGATCCTGATCGGCGTGATCCTGGGTCCGCTGCTGGAGACCTACTTCCTGCGCGCGCTGAAGAAATCCGACGGCGACATCATGGTGCTGTTCTCGTCGAACATCGGCAACACGCTGTGGGTGATGTTGGCGCTGTCGATCCTGCTGCCGATCGTACTGGACCTGAAGAAGAAACGCGCCGAGGGGCTGACAAGATGAAACGCGAGGTCGAATACCAGCTGTCCCGCAACATCCGGCGGCTGGGTCATCTGGACATTCCCGGCGGCGGGCAGGTGGTGGTGCAGGGCGACTACGCCTTTGTCGGCCACATGAAGCCGCCGATGGGCACTTCGATCATCGACGTCTCCGACCCGGCGGCGCCCAGGGTGGTGACCCACCTGCCGCCGCCCGACGAGTGGTCCCACACCCACAAGGTCCGGGTCGCCGGCAACCTGATGATCACCAATGTCGAGCAGGACCGCCGGCACTTCCTGCGCAAGGGCGAGAAGATCGCCGGGCTGCGCGCGCAAGGGCTGTCCGATACTCAGATATCCGAAAAGATCGGCGTGAAACCCACCGACATTCCGGTGCTGGACGAGGCGATGGCGCGCGGCTATCGCTCGGGCGGCTTCCGGGTGTGGGACATCTCCGACAAGACCGCGCCGAAGCTCCTCTCCTATGTCCGCACCCACGGCTTCGGCGTCCACCGTTTCGACATGGATCAAAGCTACGCCTACATCTCGACCGAGATGGAGGGCTATGTCGGAAATATCCTGGTCGTCTACAGCCTGGCCGACCCTTCCAACCCGGTCGAGGTCTCGCGCTGGCACATGCCGGGCCAGCACCTCGCGGGCGCCGAGACCCCCACCTGGACCGGCTACGGGCACCGCCTGCACCACGCCATGCGCTGCGGCGACGAGCTCTGGGCGGCGGTCTGGCACGCCGGCATCCGGGTGCTGGATGCAAGCGACATCACCGCGCCGAAGGTCATCGGCTCCTACGAGTTCCCGCCCGCGATCCCGGAGCCGACCCATACCATCATGCCGCTCGAGAACCTGATCGGCGGCCGTCGCTACGCGCTGGCCATCGACGAGGAGCACGACCACCTGCCGGGCCGGCTGCATGGCTTCCTGTGGGTGCTGGACGTGACCGACCTCGGCAATATCGTCCCGGTCTCGGCCTTCGACGTCTCCGAACGCGCCAGTCCCTGGGTCGGCCAGCCCGGCGCCCGCTTCGGCGCCCACCAGTACCGCGAGAAGCTCGACTCGACCCTGGTCTATGCGACCTGGTTCGCGGGCGGGCTCCGCGTGATCGACGTGGCCGATCCGAAGCGGCCGGTGGAGGTGGCGCATTACATCCCCGAGCGCCCCGAGGAAGGCCCGCCGCCCCAGTCGAACGACGTCGATGTCGACCCGCGGGGCCGTATCTACCTGCTCGACCGCGTCGCCGGCCTCGACATCCTGGAGGTGACCGAATGAGCGACCCGGACCTTCTGCCCCCGAGTGTCGATCCGGCGAAACAGGCGCTCGGCATCCGCCGGGTCAGCGCCCGCAACGAGGCCTCGACGCGAACGGTGATGATGGTCCGCGACCATGTGCTGGTCACCGACGAGAAGCAGACCAACACCGGACCGACCCCCCTGGAGATGGCGCTGTCCTCGCTACTCGGCTGCGAGGGCGTGATCATCAACCGCTGCGCCGAGGCGATGAACTTCGCCTATACCGCCGTCGATATCGAGGCCGGCGGCGAG
>DATHZU010000355.1:0-15239 GCA_035458445.1 Thermohalobaculum sp.
GCCTCTACAAGGGCGACATGCATAAGGACTTCTTGCGATCGGGGATGGCCGGGCTGATCCTGGACGCCTGCGGCAGCGACCGCGACTTCGCCGACACCGCCGCCATCATCGAGAAGATGGACCTGCTGATCACCACCGACACGGCGGTGGTCCATATCGCGGCGTCACTGGGCAAGCCGGTGTGGAACCTGCTGTCGCGCGAGGGGTTCTGGCTCTACGGTCTGGGCGACACCACCCCATGGTACCCCTCGATGCGGCTGTTCCGGCAACGCAGGCCGCACGACTGGCCCGGGCTGTTCGCCCGCGTCGAGACCGAACTCAAGACACATCTGGAGGCACGCAGGAAATGACGAAGCCGGTCATGATCGAGATCGCCCCCGGCGAGCTGATCGACAAGATCACCATCCTTCGCATCAAGGACGAGCGCATCGCCGACCCGGCCAAGCGCGCCAATGTGCTGGTCGAGCTGAGGACCCTGAACGAGGCCCGCGCGGCGGCAATGCCCGACGACCCCGAGATCGCGCGGCTCGAGGACGCGCTGAAGGCGGTCAACGAGGCGCTGTGGCAGATCGAGGACGACATCCGCGATTGCGAGCGCGCCGGCGACTTCGGCCCCCGCTTCATCGAACTCGCCCGCGCCGTCTACCAGACCAACGACCGCCGGGCAGACCTCAAGCGCGCGATCAACCTGCATCTCGGCTCGCGTCTGGTCGAGGAGAAGTCCTACAAGCCGTACTGAGTACGGACCGGTCTCTGCCCAAGGGTCAGGACCCATAAACCGGGCGAAAACATCGGGATGCCGCCTTCGAGCCCGAACTGACAGATGCCGCGCCGTGTTCGAAGGTCCGCGATCTGAGGACCTCCAGACATTTGGCGAGTACGCGCTATGCGTACTTCTGACCCGGAATGGACAGCAATAATCATCCACGAATTGGCGCAAGTGACTAGGACGCCAATTTGCAAGGCCGGTCCAGTTATGATAAAATTTTTTGGCTCGTCTATCATTTTGCTTCTGAGAGAGACATGGGCGAAGTCAAAAAGGAAAAGGCGCATCCGCTACTGTATGTCATCGTCGGGCTCGCTGTGATCAACTTAGCTGCGACGGGGGTTCTGGCAATAAAATTATTGCGACAGCCGCCCAATTCCATCTCTCAAGAGCAACCTTTACCAGATATATTGGACGGAGAAATAAGAAACAGTATTTATAAGCGCTTTTCATTGCTCTTTAATGACTCTAATTATGAAGGGGTTTTCGATATTTTACATCCGCTTGCACGGGTAAGTCTTGAAAAAGATGTTGCAATAGAATCTTTATCTGCAATGCATCAATCTTTTGGCTCCGTTGGTGATGGGGTTTATTCACATTATGACTACAAAGGAACTGACTCTGGAAGGAAATTATATAGTTTGTATTTTAAGACTAGATTATCGGGCGGATCGCTCAATATGAATTCAGGAACAGTAATTATCCATCTTTTCTCAAATGGGGTGCATTACGGAATTACGGGAGTTCAGATGGGCGAATAATGACTCGTCCTGCTAGAGGAGATAGCTGCGTTCTGTGCTTACGTTTCAGACATTTGGCGCCGCCATCAACATTGAAAGTCTGACTTTCCTCGCTTTTAGCAATGACGGCAAATGGCACGTTCGAGACACTGTGTGTGGATCAGCGAAGGTCCGAAGAGGTCTCGATAGCCGCCGCCGGATCGAGCCGAAATTGCCCGCCAATCGCGAGCGCACCACCTACACCCGCGCTGCCGCCTCGCAGAGGTTGCGGAGCTTGGTCATCGCCAGGTCGCGGCCGAGGAAGCCGAGGCCGCAGTCGGGGGCGGCGATCAGATGGCCCTCGGGGAGCCGCGCCTTCACCTCGCGCATCCGGGCGGCGATCTCGTCGACCGTCTCGACCTTGCTGGACGCGACCTTGACAAAGCCGACGATCAGCTTCGTCTTGCGGAACTTCTCGAACAGTGACAGGTCGTTGTGGCGGTGGCAGTCCTCGATCGAGAGCTCGTCCACCACCCCGTCCATCGCCGCCGCGATTTGCTGGTAGGATTGCGGGTCGGCCTTCGGGTAGTCCATGTCGTCGAGGTGGTTCGGGTAGCCGCAGCAGGCGTGGGTGACGCGGGTCACGCCCTCCGGCACCCCGTGCCAGCAGCGTTCCAGCGCCTCGATGCCGTAATCCAGCGCCTGGGCAGGCTTGCGGGCGAAGATCGGCTCGTCGATCTGGATATGGCGGCAGCCGGCCTCGGCCAGCGCCCTGATCTCTCCGTTCAGCGCCTCGGCCAGCGCCATCGCCAGCGCCTTGGGGTCGTCGTAGTGGCAGTCGGCGGTGGTGTCCGAGATGGTCATCGGGCCGGGAAGGGTGATCTTCACCGGCCGGTCGGTGGCCGCCTGGGCGACGCGCCAGTCGCGCGGCAGGGGCGAGATGTCGCGGCGCCGGATCGGGCCACGTATGGCGGGCAGGTCCGTCTCGTAGGCGCCGTTCCTCAGCACCCGGTGCTCGAGCTTCTCGAAGTCGAAGCCGTCGAAGAAACGGCACTGGTAGTGGACGTAGTTCTCGCGCCGCTGCTCGCCGTCGGTGGGGATGTCGATGCCGCAGGCGACCTGGTCCGCCACGGCCTCGGCGGTGGCCTGGTCGAACAGCGCCTCGGCGCCTGTCGCGCGGGCGTAGCCGCGCAGCACCTTCTCGGTGTAGTCGGCATCGTCATGGCCGACCTGGAACCAGTCTCGGATCGGCAGGTAGTCGGGTTTCGGATAGGCGCCGATGCAGGTCGTGGTCAGCGCCATGTCACATGAAGCCCAGTTCCAGCCGCGCCTCGTCCGACAGCATCTCCATGCCCCAGGGCGGCTCCCAGACCAGGCGGACGTCGACGGTCTTGACCCCGGGCAGCGGCTCGACCGCCTCGGCGACCCAGCCGGGCATCTCGCCGGCCACCGGGCAGCCCGGCGCGGTCAGGGTCATGTCGATCTCGACATTGCCCTCGCCGTCGATATGGATGCGGTAGACCAGCCCCAGGTCGTAGATGTTCACCGGGATCTCGGGGTCGTGCACGGTCCGGCAGGCCTCGACGATCTGCTCGTACAGCGGATGGTCGGTGCTGGAAGGCGCAATGATCGGCTCGCCGGTCTGGACGTTCATGAGACTGACCCCTTGGCATTCGGAGAATACCATATAGAAAGCCTCAACAATATCGTCCAGAGAAACCGCATGCAGAAATTCAGCTTTCAGATCGAATCCCGCGACGGCAAGGCGCGCCGGGGGCGGATCGTGACGCCGCGCGGCGAGATTCGCACGCCCGCCTTCATGCCGGTGGGCACGGCGGCGACCGTGAAGGCGATGCTGCCCGAGAGCGTGGCGGCGACGGGGGCGGATATTCTGCTCGGCAACACCTACCACCTGATGCTGCGGCCAGGCGCCGAGCGGGTTGCGGAGCTCGGCGGGCTGCACCGGTTCATGAACTGGGACAAGCCGATCCTGACCGATTCGGGCGGCTTCCAGGTGATGTCGCTGGCGGAGCTGCGCAAGCTGACCGAGGAGGGGGTGCGGTTCGCCAGCCATGTGGACGGGTCGCGGCACATGCTTTCGCCGGAGAGCTCGATGGAGATCCAGCGGCTGCTGGGCTCGGACATCGTGATGGCCTTCGACGAATGCACCCCGTTCCCGGCCGAGGAGGCGGTGGCGGCGGAATCGATGCGCCTGTCGATGCGCTGGGCGGCGCGGTCGCGGGCGGCCTTTGGCGACCGGCCCGGCTATGCGTTGTTCGGCATCCAGCAGGGCAGCGTCTACCGCGACCTCAGGGCGGAGTCGGCGGCGGAGCTGGCGAAGATCGGGTTCGAGGGCTACGCCATCGGCGGGCTGGCGGTGGGCGAGGGCCAGGCGCGGATGTTCGAGGTGCTGGACTACGCGCCGGGGATGCTGCCGGACGACCGGCCCCGCTACCTGATGGGGGTGGGCAAGCCCGACGACATCGTGGGGGCGGTGCAGCGCGGGGTGGACATGTTCGACTGCGTACTGCCGACCCGGTCGGGCCGCACCGGGCAGGCCTTCACCCGGCGCGGGGTCCTGAACATCAAGAACGCCCGCCACGCCGCCGACCCGCGCCCGCTGGACCCGGACTGCGGCTGCCCGGCCTGCCGGGGCTACTCGCGCGCCTATCTGCACCACGTGTTCCGGGCCGGCGAGATCATCTCGTCGATGCTGCTGACCTGGCACAACCTGCACTACTATCAGGAGCTGATGGCCGGCCTGCGCGAGGCCATCGGCGCCGGGCGGCTGGAGGCCCACGTGGCCGGGTTCCACGCCCAGCGGGCCGAGGGGGACCTGGAGCCGGTCTGAGCCGCGGCAGGGTGGAGCGGCGCCCCAGCCCGGGGGCTTTCGCGCGCGAAAGGGGGTCTAACTATCTGGCGCCAAAGGCGGATCACGTGAGTGATGCGCGTTGGGGGTGAGAAGAGGCCCCCGGATGGCGCCCGCCCGCCCCCAGGCGGGCGCGATCTTCAGTGCTTTGGGGCGAGGTAGTAGGGTGTACGGTGGGAGCAGGGCAAATCTTGATGGGCTATCACTCCAGTGGCATGGTGACCTAGGCAAGCGACTCTCTACCGTTATCTGGAGCTAGCTGCCGATGGAGTAGAAAATGACGATATCTGATTGGGTGCCAGCAGTTACATTAGTGTCGACTACTGTTCTTGGTCTGCTGATCGTGTTCTTTAAGCCTCTTTCGGAACTGATTGTTGCTCGCTGGGTTTCTCATAGATACGATCATAAAATTTCAGAATTGAATGCAGATCTTAAGAAGCAAGAAGCCATATTTTCATCCAATCTAGAAAACAAACAGAAAGAAATTGACGAGATTCGTGCAAGTGGCTTCATGTTATTCCACGAGAGAGAGAAACTAAAAATTGAGAAAACGATCAACTCAGTAGATAAAATTTGGGCCGGAGTGAACGGGATAAAATTTTTACAACCAGTATTAGAGGTCATGAAGTTGTTAAAAACTGATGGAATTTCTGAAAAAGACTTACAGGAGGAGGGGTATAGGAAATTTTTTGAGGTTTCTGGAATTTTAATACCAGATAATGATAAAATAAAAGAGAAACTATCTAACGTAATGGCTTGGGAAACTCAGCCATATATCAGATATATTATGGGCTTATTATAGGCTTTATACTTCAATACATCTTAGGGCTTATTTTCACTTTTCTATGCTCAAAGCCGGCTTAAATAAACCAGAGTTTATAAAAGAAAAAGATGTTATTGAGGGGTGTGTGTCCGCGTTTCCAGAATATAAAGATGCATTCGAGGAATTTGGCTTTATTTTTTCGTATTACATTGTTGAAAACATTGAAGAAAAAATACTAACCGAAATAAAACGGATATTAAGTGGTGAGGAGGGCGGACGGGACTCTGCGATTATGGCGCAAAAAATTCTAAAGCTGGCGAATGAAATGAGCTCCTCAACCGATGAGTTGGCCGGCAGGTAGTCCCCGTCACAAATAGCAAGTAGGGTGGGTGCCAACCCACCATTCCAGCCGCAAATCTCGCCGAGCGATGGTGGGTTTCACCCACCCTACTACCTCTCCCCCACCGCCACGTACGCCCGCTCCTCCGGTCCGTCATACAGCGTCAGCGGGCGGATCAGGATGTTCCTCTCGGCCTGCTCGATGCATTGCACGCCCCAGCCCGGTACCCTTCCAATCGTGAAGATCGGGACGAACAGGTCGGTCGGGATGCCGTGCAGGTGGTAGATGACGCCGGAGTAGAAATCGACGTTCACGTTCACGCCGTGGCGGGCGTAGGGCTTCATCGCCGCGACCACGGCCTGGAGGATCTCGTACCATTTCGGCTGACCCATCTCGCGGCCGAGGCGCTCGACGCCGTCGCGCATGTGCCGCGCCCGGGGGTCCTCGGCGCGGTAGACCCGGTGGCCGAAGCCGGTGACCGGCTCGCGGGCCTTGCGCTTGGCCTTCACATAGGCGGCCGCGTTTTCCGGCTCGCCGATCTCGACCGCCATCTTCATCACGTCCTCGGCGGCGCCGCCATGGGCCGGGCCCGACAGCGCGGCGATGGCGGCGGTGACGGCGGCGTGCAGGTTGGCCTCGGTGCCGATCACCACGCGGGCGGTGAAGGCCGAGGCGTTGCTCCCATGCTCGGCATGCAGGATGAAGTCCACATCGGCCAGGTGCGCGGCGTCGGCCGAGGGCTTCCTGCCCTTCAGCATCCACAGCCAGTTGGCGGCGTGGCTTAAGCCGGGGTCCGGCGCCACCGGGTCGCGGCCGCCCCGGATATTGTCATGCGCCGCGACGATCATCGGCGCCTGCGAGGTCAGGCGGATGGTCTGGTCGATCATCGCCGCGCGGTCGGTCCTGTCCGCCCCCTCGTTGAAGCCCGCCAGCGCCGAGACGGCGGTCCTCAGCACGTCCATCGGGTGGGCATGGGCCATGATGGCGATCAGGTCGAAGATCACGTCCGGCAGGGCGCGGGCCGCCTTGAGGCGGGCGTCGAAATCGGCCAGCTCGGCGGCGGTGGGCAGCTCGCCATGGATCAGCAGATAGGCGGTCTCCTCGAAGGTCGACTTCGTCGCCAGGTCGTGGATCGAGTAGCCGCGGTAGCTGAGGCGCCCGGCGGCGCCGTCGATATCCGAGACCCCCGAGCGCTCGAAATAGACGCCCTTCAGGCCCCGGTTGATCTTGGGCTGGTTCTCGGTCATCAGTCGGGTCTCCCGCTAGCGAGGCGTAAGATGCAGATACTAACCCATTGCCGCGAGGCCGCACGGGCCAATTTCCGCAGGGTGGTAATGCCAGAAGGCGCGGACCCCCGCATCCGCGCCGCCGCCGAGCGGCTGGCGGGCGAGGGGCTGGCGCTGCCGGTGCTGATCGGGGCCGAGGTGCAGGGTTGCGAGACGGTCGATCCGGCGTCGGACCCGCGGGCGGGCGAGTTGGCGGCGCTGGTGGCGGCGCGGCGCGAGCGGATGTCAGCGAGGATGGCGGCGCGGCTGCTGGCCAAGCCCTTGTATTTCGGGGCTGCGCTGGTGGCGGGCGGCCATGCGGCGGCGATGGTGGCCGGCGCGGCCAACCCGACACGGCGGGTGATCGAGGCCGGCATGATGACGGTGGGCCCGGCGGAGGGCGTGGCGACCCCGTCGAGCTTCTTCCTGATGGTGCTGCGCGAGCGCGCGCTTGTCTTCGCCGACTGCGCGCTGAACGTCGAGCCCTCGGCGGCCGAGCTGGCGGATATCGCGGTCGCCTCCGGCCGCTCGGCGGCGCGGCTCCTGGGCGCGGCACGGGTGGCGATGCTGTCCTATTCCACCGCCGGCTCCGGGGCGGGGGCGAGCGTGGACAAGGTCCGCGAGGCGGTGGCGCTGGCGAAGGCGGCGGCGCCGGAGCTGGCGCCCGGAATCGAGATCGACGGCGAGTTCCAGGCCGACACGGCGCTGAACGCCGCCATCGCCGCGAAGAAGGGGGCGGGCGGCGGCGTGGCGGGCCAGGCCAATGTGCTGGTCTTCCCGGACCTGAACTCGGGCAACATCGCCTACAAGCTGGTGCAGGAACTGGCAGGCGCCCAGGCCGTGGGGCCGTTCCTGCAGGGCTTTGCCCGGCCGGTCTGCGACCTCTCGCGCGGGGCGACGGTCGAGGATATCGTGGCGGCGGCGGTGGTGACGCTGGCGCTGGGGTGATGCGGCCACTGTAGCGCGGGGTTCACCCCGCCAAACGCGTGCGATGGTCTGGCGGGCTGAAGCCCGCCCTACGGGCACAGCTCCCGCGCATGCCCTGCGATGACGCCTTCCTCGTTGGTGGGCAGGACCAGCATCTCGATGGCGCTGTCGGGGGTCGAGATGCGGGTGGCGCCGGCGGCGTTGGCATCCGGGTCGAGGCGCATTCCCAGCCAGGCGCAGCCCTCGGCGATGCGGGCGCGGACCGGCACGGCGTTCTCGCCGATGCCGCCGGTGAAGACCAGGGCGTCCAGCCCCTTCAGGTCGGCGGCGGCCGCGCCGATCTGGTGGCAGCAGCTCTCGACGAAGAGATCGATGGCCAGTTGCGCCTGGGGCTCGTCCGAGGCGAGAAGGCTGCGCATGTCGTTGGTCCGGGCCGAGACGCCCATCAGGCCCGAGCCGTGGAACAGGAGGTCGCGGACTTCAGCGACGGCCAGGCCCATCTCGTCGATCATGTAGAGGATCGCGCCGGGGTCGATGGTGCCGGGGCGGTTGCCCATCATCAGCCCGTCGAGCGGCGTGAAGCCCATGGTCGTGGTCGCCGAGCGGCGCCTGATCATGCCGCATAGGCTGGCGCCGTTGCCGAGATGCGCCACGATCACCCGGCCCTCGGCGCGGACCGTCACCTCGGGCAGGCGCCGCGCGATCCACTCGTAGGAGAGCCCGTGGAAGCCATAGCGGCGGAGGCCGGCCTCGCGGAACCGGCGCGGCAGGGGGAATTGCTGGCGGGTTTCGGGGATGGTGCGGTGGAAGGCGGTGTCGAAGCAGCCGATCTGCGGCACGCCGGGCCAGCGGGCCCGGGCGGCGCGGACGCCCGCGAGGTTGTGCGGCTGGTGCGAGCGGGCCATGGGGATCAGGCGCTCCAACGCCCCGGTCTCGGCCTCGCCCAGCAGGCAAGGGGCCGAGAAGTCCAGCCCGCCATGGACGATGCGGTGGCCGGCCAGGGTGACCGGGCCGGGCGCGCGCTCGGCCAGCAGGCCGAGGAACCAGTCGAGCAGCGATGCGTGGGTAGCCGAGGCGCCGCCGGGGGCCTCCATGCGTTCCTCGCCGAGCTTCAGACGCGGCGCGGTGCCGATCCGCTCGAGCAGTGCCGAAAGGTTCGGCGTGGCGCTGTCGCCCGCCCGGTCGAACAGCGCGGCCTTGATCGAGGAGGAGCCGCAGTTGAGAACGAGGATCTGGTCGGTCATGGCTGCCAGTCCGCGCGGTCGAGAAGCCAATGGATGTAGGTGGCGTTGGTCCGTTGCGGGTCATTGTCCCGGCGGAAACCGAGCTTCTCGGCAACCCGGTTCGACGCCCTGTTCGCCCGATAGATCAGCGAGACGATGCGGTCGAGCCCGACGGTCCTGAAGCCGTGGTCGACCAGGGTCCGCGCCGCCTCGGTCGCATAGCCTCGGCCCCGTGTGGCGCTCAACAAACGCCAGCCGATTTCGACTTCCGGTCCGATTGCGTCCTCCGGGATCAGCAGCACCCAGCCGAGGAACTCGTCCGGGTGCTTCTTGCGCGCCACGATCCAGTAGCCGAGGCCAGCTGGATAGGAATGCACGGTGCGGCCATGGATGAAGGCGCGGTGGGCGGCCTCGTCGTGCCAGCCGCCCTCCGGCAGAGGCCAATCGACCCAGCGAAGCGTGCCGGGCTCGCGGTCGAGCCGGAAGCAGTCCTCGAGGTCGGCGAGCGTCCGGGGCCGGAGGCGGAGGCGCGCCGTCTCGAGGACCGGCAGCGCCTCACCTCCCATCACGCAAACTGGTCCAGCGTCTTGCGCACCTTGTCGACGATCTCGTCCACATGGGCGCGGGTCGCCACGAACTGCGGCGCGACAATGCCCACATCGCCGGTGAACTTGATGTGGCAGCCGTTCCAGAACAGGGCCTTCTGCATCTCCTGGCCGCGCAGGCCGGGCTTGCCGGGCTCGGGATGCACCTCGACGCCCGAGAGGAGCCCGATGGTGCGGATGTCCTTCACCAGCGCGTGGTCCTTCAGCGACATCACCGCGTCGGCGAAGTAGGGCGACAGGTCGCGGACCTTCTCGAACAGGCCCTCGCGCTCGTAGATGTCGAGCGCGGCGATGCCCGCGGCGCAGGCCGCCGGATGGGCCGAGTAGGTGTAGCCGTGGAAGAACTCGATGGCATTGGCCGGCGAGGCGTTGGTGATGGTCTCGTAGATCTCGTCATTGCAGGCCACCGCGCCCATCGGGATACAGCCGTTGGTCAGCGCCTTGGCCATGGTGCAGATATCGGCCTGGACGCCGAAATGCTGCTGGGCGAAGGGGCTGCCGAGGCGGCCGAAGCCGGTGATGACCTCGTCGAAGACCAGCAGGATGCCGTGGGCGTCGCAGATCTCGCGCAGGCGCTGCAGGTAGCCGACCGGCGGCACCAGGGTGCCGGTGGACCCGGCGACCGGCTCGACGAAGACGGCGGCGATGGTGGTGCCGCCATAGGTGGCGCAGTGGCGCTCGAGATCGTTGGCCAGTTCCACGCCGTCATTCTGGGGCTGGCCGTTGCAGAACAGCTCCTTGCCGGTCCAGGTGTGGCGGATGGTGACGATGTTCGGCATCACCACCGGGAAGGTCTCGCGGTTCTTGACCATGCCGGCCAGCGACACGCCGCCGATGTTCACGCCGTGATAGGCGCGCTCGCGGCTGACGAAGCGCAGGCGCTGCGACTGGCCCCGGGCGCGGTGATAGGCCATCACCATCTTCAGCGCGGTGTCGATCGACTCCGACCCGGAGTTGACGAAGAACACGTGGTTCATCGGCTCGGGCAGCAGCGCCGCCACCTTGCGCGCCAGCTCGAAGGCGCCCGGATGGCCGAGCTGGAACGGCGCCGAGTAGGAATTGGTCATCAGCTGCTTGTGGACCGCGTCGGCGATCTCGGTGCGGCCATGGCCGGCGGGCGAGCAGAACAGCGCCGACGAGCCGTCGATCACCTTGCCGCCCTTGTGGTCGGTGTAGTAGACGCCCTCGCCCTGGACGATCAGGCGGGGGTTCTCCTTGAAGTCACGGTTGCCGGTGAAGGGCATCCAGTGCTCTTCGAGCGAATTCGCGCGGGCGGCATCGCCCAGATTCATGTCATGCATGGCCGACTCCTGCTGAGCCAAGGTTGATTGGGACCACCATAGGGGATTAGGCTGGCCCCATAGTAGTGCCAGAAGGGCGGGAAGGGTCAGGCCACATGCGGGATGCGCTCTATCATCTGGAACGCTCGAAGCCGGCGACACTGCAGGCCCAGATACGCGAGATCCTGCTGGCGGCGATCGTGGCCGGCCAGCTGGTGCCGGGCGAGCCGGTGCCCTCGACCCGGGCGATGGCGCGGCGCCTGGGGGTTTCGCGCAACACGGTGACGCTGGCCTATCAGGCGCTGGTCTCGGAGGGGCTGCTGGCGGCGCGCGAGCGCAGCGGCTTCTACGTGGACGCCCAGGCGGTCGACGGCCTGTCCGAGAACCCGGAGCAGACCAGATGCGCCGCGGCGCGCGGGATCGACTGGAAACCCCGGCTGGCCAAGCAGATGAGCGCGCAGCGCTTCATCCAGCGCCCGCGCGACTGGCAGAAATACCCCTATCCCTTCATCTACGGCCAGGTGGACCACGGCATCTTCCCCATTGCCGAGTGGCGCGACTGCGTGCGCCAGGCCATGGGGCGGCGCTGGCTGGATGCCTGGACCCAGGATCAGTACACCGAGGACGATCCGCTGCTGGTCGAGGAGATCGCCCGGCGCATCCTGCCGCGGCGGGGAATCGCGGCCAGGCCCGAGCAGATCCTGATCACGCTGGGGGCGCAGAACGCGCTCTACATGATCGCCGCGCTGCTGGTGGACCGCGAGACCCGGGTTACGATCG
Organism: Thermohalobaculum sp.; assembly: GCA_035458445.1. Classification (GTDB taxonomy): domain Bacteria; phylum Pseudomonadota; class Alphaproteobacteria; order Rhodobacterales; family Rhodobacteraceae; genus Thermohalobaculum. Next base: position 11,538 of record DATHZU010000355.1, read on the forward strand.
AGACGCCGGGCTATCCGGACCTGCGCAACATGCTGACATTGCGGTCGGACTTCGTGACCAGCCAGCCGGTCGGGGCGGACGGGCTGGAGGTGGACCGGCGGCTGGAGGCCACCGACCTGGTGTTCTGCACCCCCAGCCACCACTACCCGACCACCGTGACCATGAGCCTGGAGCGGCGCAAGGCGCTGCTCGAGGCGGCGGGCCGGCACGATTTCATCGTCGTCGAGGACGACTACGAGTTCGAGACCAACTACATGGGCACGCCCCTGCCCGCCCTGAAGTCGCTGGACGAGGAGGGGCGGGTGCTGCATGTGGGCTCGCTGTCCAAGTCGCTGATGCCGGGGCTTCGCTTGGGCTATGTGGCCGCCGACGAGCGGCTGATCGCGGAGATGCGGGCGCTGCGCCGCCTGATGCTGCGCCACCCGCCGGGCAACAACCAGCGGGCGGCGGCGCTGTTCATGGCGAACGGCCATTACGACGTGCTGGTGCGGCGCATCCACCGGGTCTACCGCGAGCGCTGGCAGGCGATGGCCAAGGCGCTGGGCGAGCACCTGCCGGGCTGGGCCAACTCGCCGGGCTTCGGGGGGTCGAGCTACTGGCTGACCGGCCCCGATTGGCTGGACGCCGAGGTACTGGCGCGACGCGCCCTGGACGACGGCGTGCTGATCGAGCCGGGGATGCCGTTCTTCGCCGACCCCGAGGACGGGCGGCACCACTTTCGCCTGGGCTTCTCGTCGATCCCGGCCGAGCGGATCGCGGAGGGGGTGCGGCGGTTGCGGCGGGTGATCGACGGGATGGGCCGCGAGCGCGGGGCGGCCTGAGGAGATCGTGTCCGATACGGCGCGATCCGCCATGCCTTGTGGCGCCGGTGCCGCCGGAACCGAGCCTGATGCAGGGCGCTGTAACAATCATACCCGTTCTTGGTGATTTACAAAACTTACAAATGTAAACTTTGAAATTGACTGATCATACAGATTGACCCGTTTTGCCGTGCTCTCCGCGGAAATCGGGGTTAAGCCCGTTTCCACGGTGCGGATGTTCCGCGGCGCAAGACGAACAGAGCGGAGGCCTCACATGTCGTATCGGGTTCTTATCCTCGGAGCTTCCTACGGATCGCTGCTGGGCACAAAGATGGCCATGGCAGGGCATGATGTGACGCTGGTCTGCCGCTCCGCGACCGCGCAGCTGATCAATACCCAGGGCACCGAGGTGCGGATCAAGCTCAAGGGCGAGGACGCGCACCGGACCTTCCGCTCGGGCGACCTGCCGGGCAGCGTGCGCGCCTGTACGCCGGAAGAGGTGATGCCTGCGGAGTACGACCTGGTGGCGCTGGCCATGCAGGAGCCGCAGTATTCGGCGCACAGCATCCGCACCCTGCTGATGCGGGTCGCCGAGGCCCGTATCCCCTGCCTCTCGATCATGAACATGCCGCCGCTGCCCTTCCTGAAGCGGCTGCCGGGGCTCGACGCCCGCGCGCTGGAGACCGCCTTCACCGATGCCCGGGTCTGGGACCGTTTCGAGCCGGGCCTGGTGACCCTGTGCTCGCCCGACCCGCAGGCATTCCGGCCCGAGGGAGAGGGCGCCAATGTGCTGCATGTCGGCCTGCCGACCAACTTCAAGGCCGCAGCCTTCGAGGACCCGGCCCATACCGCCATGCTGACCGAGATCGCCGAGGGGATCGACGCGGTGCGGGTGGATGGCCAGGAGGTGCCGGTGAAGCTGCGGGTCTCGGACTCGCTCTTCGTGCCGCTGGCCAAGTGGTCGATGCTGCTGACCGGCAACTACCGCTGCGTCCTGGCACGGGGCAGCCGCCCGATCCGCGACGCCGTGCATGGCGACCTGACGCTGGCGCGCGAGATCTACGAGCATGTGGATGCCATCGCCCGCAAGCTGGGCGCCGAGCCGGAGGCGCAGGTGCCCTTCGAGAAATATGCCCGCGCCGCCGAGAGCCTGTTGAAGCCCTCCTCCGCCGCCCGGGCGGTCACCGCCGGCGCGCCGCTGATCGAGCGGGTCGACCGGCTGGTGCAGCTGGTCGGGCGCCAGATCGGCATGGAGCATCCCGGCATCGACGAGGTGGTCGCCACCGTCGACGCGGCGCTGGAGGGAAACCGGGTCCGCGCGGCCTGAGCACCAGGCCGGACAGCTGGACAGGAGGCGGGCAAGGCCCGCCTCTTCGCTTTTCGGGCGCGCGCCGCGCGTGCTCCCCGCCTCTGGCCCCCGATTCCGTCCCATCTGGACCTAAAGTCCGGGCGCCGCATCCAGTAGGTTCCGCGCAACCATTCCGGCGCCCGGCCTCGCCCGCCCCGCGCCCCACTCCGATCGGAAGGAACCGCCGCCATGAAGATGACCACCGAGGAAGCCTTCGTCAAAGTGTTGCAGATGCACGGCATCGAGCATGCCTTCGGCATCATCGGGTCGGCCTTCATGCCGATCAGCGACTATTTCCCGCGCGCCGGGATCAAGTTCTGGGACGTGGCGCATGAATGCAGCGGCGGCTACATGGCCGACGGCTACACCCGGACCACCGGCAAGATGGCGATGATCATCGCCCAGAACGGGCCGGGCATCACCAACTTCGTCACCTGCGTGAAGACCGCCTACTGGAACCACACGCCGATGCTGCTGGTCACCCCTCAGGCCGCCAACAAGACCATCGGCCAGGGCGGCTTCCAGGAGATCGAGCAGATGAAGCTGTTCGAGGACATGGTCTGCTACCAGGAGGAGGTGCGCGACCCCTCGCGCATCGCCGAGGTGCTGAACCGGGTGATCCAGAACGCCAAGCGCCGCTCGGCCCCGGCGCAGATCAACGTGCCGCGCGACTACTGGACCCAGGTGATCGACATCAACCTGCCGGCCATCGTCGATTTCGAGCGCCCGGGCGGCGGCGAGGCCGCGGTCGCGGCGGCGGCGAAGCTGCTGAGCGAGGCCAGGTTCCCGGTGCTGCTGAACGGCGCCGGCGTGGTGCTGGGGGGCGCGATCCCTGCCTCGGCAGCCTTGGCCGAGCGGCTGGATGCGCCGGTCTGCTGCAACTACCAGCACAACGACGCCTTCCCCGGCTCGCACCCGCTGTTCGCGGGGCCCTTGGGCTATAACGGCTCGAAGGCGGCGATGGAGCTGGTGGCCAAGGCCGACGTGGTGCTGGCGCTGGGGACGCGCCTCAACCCGTTCTCGACCCTGCCGGGCTATGGCATCGACTACTGGCCGAAGGACGCCAAGCTGATCCAGGTTGACATCAACCCCGACCGGATCGGGCTGACCAAGCCCGTTGCCGTGGGCATCGTCGGCGATGCGAAGAAGGTGGCCGAGAGCATCCTGGCCAACCTGTCCGGCACCGCCGGCGACGACGGCCGCAAGGAGCGCCGGAACCTGATCGCCGAGACCAAGTCGCGCTGGCTGCAGCAGCTCTCGTCGATGGACCACGAGGACGACGATCCCGGCACCACCTGGAACGAGCGCGCGCGGACCAGCCAGCCCGACCGCATGAGCCCTCGCATGGCCTGGCGGGCGGTGCAGCGTTCGCTGCCGAAGGAGGCGATCATCTCGTCCGACATCGGCAACAACTGCGCCATCGGCAACGCCTATCCCGCCTTCGAACAAGGCCGGAAATATCTGGCTCCCGGGCTCTTCGGCCCCTGCGGCTATGGACTGCCCTCCATATTGGGCGCGAAGATCGGCTGCCCGGACGTGCCCTGCGTGGGTTTC
>DATHZU010000356.1:0-3291 GCA_035458445.1 Thermohalobaculum sp.
GGCCTCGGAGGTCGATCCGGTGGCGCCCAGCACATGGCTCAGCCCGCTGGCCCGCGCCACGTCGACGCCGCGGTGGATCGAGGCGATCCAGGCCGAGCACGAGAACGGCCGCACGATGCCCGTGGTCCCCAGGATCGACAGCCCGCCCTCGATCCCCAGCCGCGGGTTCCAGGTTCGCCTTGCCAGTTCCGCGCCGTTGTCGACCGAGACCGTGATATCGAAATCCGCCGCCACGCCCTGGCTGGCCGCGGCCTCCATCACCACGCCCTTCAGCATCTGCCGTGGCACCGGGTTGATCGCCGGCTCGCCCGGCGGGATCGGCAGGCCGGGCTTGGTGACGGTTCCGACCCCCGGCCCGGCATGGAACCGGATGCCCGTGCCCGGCGGCGCCGTCGCAACCCGGCTGCGGATCGTGGCCATATGGGTCACGTCCGGGTCGTCGCCGGCATCTTTCACCACGGCCGCCTCGGCCCATCCCGGGCCGCGCGCGGTCGCCGCGATCTCGAAGCTGGGCCTCTGCCCCTTCGGCAGGGTTATCGTCACCCGCGCCGGGAAATCGCCGCCCAGCAAGGCGCCGGCCGCAGCCTTGGCGGCGGCGGTGGCGCAGGCGCCGGTTGTCCAGCCGCTGCGAAGCTTTCCGGGTGGCTTGTCGGTCATGGCGGCGACTATAGGCTGCGCTCCGCCGGGCCGGAAGCGGCGAATTGAAGGGCCGGAACTGCGCGGGCGAGGCACTTGCCGCGCCACGAGTTCAGGTTGTAGTCCGGGGGCAGGACCATCCGTGGAGCGAAACCGATGACAGACAAGCGCGGCGACCAGGCCTTCCGGTCAGACGACCTGCATGGCCACTGGCCCGAGATGACCTATGGCGGCGCGCTGAGCTTTCTCAGGCGGCGCTATACCCGCGATCTGGCCGGCGTGGACGTGGCGGTCAGCGGGGTGCCCTATGATGCCTCGGTGACCCATCGGCCCGGCTGCCGTCTGGGGCCGCAGGCGGTGCGCGCCGCTTCGGTGCAGCTTGCCGAGCTGAAGTCCTTCCCCTTCGGCTTCGACCTGTTCGAGCATCTGGCGGTGGCCGATTACGGCGACTGTTTCCTCGACCCGCACCACCCCGAGACCGTGCCGGGCAGCATCGAGGCCCATGCCGACGCGATCCTCGCCTCCGGCGCGAAGATGCTGACCTTCGGGGGCGACCATTTCGTCGCCTATCCGCTGTTGAAGGCGCATGCAAAGAAGCACGGGCCGGTGGCGCTGCTGCAATTCGACGCCCATTGCGACACCTGGGCGGATGACGGGCGCCGGCTGGACCACGGCACCATGTTCGCCCGCGCGGCGCGCGAGGGGATCGTCGACGTGGCGCGCTCGACCCAGCTGGGCTTGCGCAGCTTCAACGACAGCGACCACGGCTTCGAAATCCTGACCGCGCCTTGGGTGCACCGGAACGGCATCGAGGCGGCGCTGGAGATCATCCGGGCGCGGGCCGGGGATGCGCCGCTCTACATCTCGTTCGATGTCGATGGCCTCGACCCGGCCTTCGCGCCGGGCACCGGCACCCCGGTTGCCGGAGGCCTCGCCACCTGGCAGGCGCTGGAGCTGATCCGTGGGCTGGCGGGGATGAACCTGATCGGCATGGACGTGGTCGAGGTCTCGCCGCCCTTCGACCATGCCGAGATCACCGCGCTGGTGGCTGCGACCGTGGCCCATGACTGGCTGTGCCTGCTGGCCGAGGCCAAGGGGGCAAAGCGGAAGGCCGTGGGCCGGCTGTAGGCGGCGCCGGAATATGCCGCGGACGACGGTCGGCAAGCGCAGCCGCCCCCTTGCGCTTCGCGCTCTTTCGCCGTAAATGCGCCAGTGCCGCAAGCCCTAGGGGTGTAGCTCAGTTGGTAGAGCGACGGTCTCCAAAACCGTAGGTCGGGGGTTCGAGACCCTCCGCCCCTGCCAGCGGCCAGATGAAGGAGTGATCCGCGCGATGATGAATCCCGCACAGTTCGTGGCCCAGGTCCGCTCGGAGGTGGCCAAGGTCGTCTGGCCCTCGCGCAAGGAGGCCGGCCTGACCACCATGATGGTCTTCGTGCTGGCGCTGCTGGCGGCGATCTTCTTCTTCTTCGTGGACATGATTCTGCGCTTCGGGATCGACATCGTGCTCAACCTTTAAGGGTTGCATTTCCTCGGGTTTGGGACTATCCGCTCACCAATCCACAACACTTCCCGGCGCGCAGCGATTCGTCATGCGCGCCTTTCTGATTGAGGCCCGTACCGAAACCACTGCAACGACAATGGGTTAGGGACGGGGAGCCGGGTATTCCGCTGGGAACGCCCGGGCAGGCTGAGGCAAAGGGCACGACGCATGACGAAACGGTGGTATTCGGTCCACGTTCTGTCGAACTTCGAGAAGAAGGTCGCGGAGTCGATTCGCGATGCCGTGCGCGTGCAGGGTCTCGAGGACGAGATCGAGGAGGTGATGGTCCCGACCGAGGAAGTGGTCGAGATCCGCCGCGGCCAGAAGGTCAATGTCGAGCGCCGCTTCATGCCGGGCTACGTGCTGGTGAAGATGGACATGACCGACCGCGCCTATCACCTGATCAAGGACACGCCGCGGGTCACCGGATTCCTCGGCCCACAGGGCAAGCCGACGCCGCGGCGCGACGCCGAGGTGGCGCGCATCCTGAACCAGGTCGAGGAGGGGCTGGAGCATCCGCGCCCCTCGATCACGTTCCAGATCGGCGAGCAGGTCAGCGTCACCGACGGCCCCTTCGAGAGCTTCACCGGCATGGTGGAGGAGGTCGACGAGGACAATGCCCGCGTCAAGGTGACGGTATCGATTTTCGGCCGGGCAACCCCGGTCGAGCTGGAATACTCGCAGGTCGCGAAGGCGAGCTGAGAGTGTAACCCCGTGGGAGGCGAGGGCGGCGCGCCGTCCGGACCGGACCACGTCCCGTAACAGCCCGGCGGCGCGCCGCGGGGCAGTGGAAAGAGGAAAGGCTGGCGGATGGCAAAGAAGGTCATCGGCACGCTGAAGCTGCAGGTTCCGGCCGGCAAGGCGAATCCCTCGCCGCCGATCGGTCCCGCGCTCGGTCAGCGTGGCATCAACATCATGGAGTTCTGCAAGGCGTTCAACGCCAAGACGCAGGAAGTCGAGCCGGGCGCCCCGTGCCCGACGATCATCACCTATTACCAGGACAAGTCCTTCACCTTCGAGATCAAGACGCCGCCGGCGTCGTTCCTGATCAAGAAGGCCGCGAAGAAGAAGTCCGGCTCGAAGACCCCCGGCCGCGACATGGTCGGCTCGGTTAC
>DATHZU010000357.1:0-11274 GCA_035458445.1 Thermohalobaculum sp.
GGCGAGCCCCCGGAGATCGCGGTCACGACGCGCGCCGAGGGCGACCGGGTGATGGTCGAGGTGCGCGACAACGGCACCGGCATTCCGGCCGAGCTGCGCGAGAAGATCTTCAACCCCTTCTTCACCACCAAGCCCGCCGGCGAGGGAACCGGGCTTGGCCTGTCGCTGAGCTATGATATCGTCGTGAAGCAGCACGGGGGGGAACTGACCGTCGACAGCGAATCGGGCCGGTTCACTGCGTTCAGCGTGATCCTTCCCCGCACCCTGCCCGCCGGAGGAAAGCGCCCATGACCGCCCGCATCCTTATGGTTGATGACGAGCCCGACGCGCAGGAGCTGTTCCGCCAGAACTTCCGCCGCGAGATCCGGAAGGGCGTCTATGCCTTCGATTTCGCCCTGTCGGGCGAGGCCGCGCTGGAGGTGTTGAAGCAGGGCGATCCGCCTGAAGTCGTGCTGGTGCTGTCCGATATCAACATGCCTGGCATGTCGGGGATCGAACTGCTGGCGGAAATCCGCAAATGCTGGCCCGATGTGGGCGTCTTCATGATCACCGCCTATGGCGACCAGGCTACCGAGTCGAAGGCCCGCAGTCTGGGCGCCGAGCGCTTCCTGACCAAACCGGTGGATTTCGGCCGGCTCAAGGACGATCTGGCCCGGGCGGTCGGGGGGGCTGCATGAACCCCGCTCGCATCCTGGTGGTGGACGACGAGCCCGATGTCGAGGCGCTGGTCACCCAGAAGTTCCGCCGCCAGATGCGCAAGGGCGAGATGGCCTTCGTCTTCGCCCATGACGGCCAGCATGCGCTGGACCTGCTGCAGCAGGACCCGGAAATCGACATGGTGCTCAGCGACATCAACATGCCGCGGATGGACGGGCTGACCCTGCTCGACCGCCTGAACGATCTGCACCAGGGGCTGAAGACGGTGATCGTGTCGGCCTATGGCGACATGGGCAATATCCGCACCGCGATGAACCGTGGCGCGTTCGATTTCGTCACCAAGCCGATCGAGTTCGAAGACCTCGAGACCACCATCGACAAGACCCTGAAGCATCTGGAGATGTTCCGGCAGCTCGAGGACGAGAAGACCCAGGCCGAGCGCGCCCAGGCAACGCTGTCGCGCTATTTCTCGCCGAATGTGGTCGAGACCCTGGCCAGCGATCCGGACTGCATGACCCCCGGCGGCGAGCGGCGCGAGGCGACGTTCCTGTTCACCGACCTCGCCGACTTCACGCCGCTGGTCGAGGCCTCGGATTCCGACCTGATCGTCGATTTGCTGAACGGCTATCTGGACGGGCTGACCGAGGTGGTGTTCGACCATGGCGGGACGGTGATGAAGATCGTCGGCGACGCCGTGCATGCGATCTTCGGGGCACCGGTGGCCTATCCGGATCACGCCGGTCGCGCGGTGCAGTGCGCGCTGGCGATCGATGAATTCTCCAACCGTTTCCGTGCCGAGAAGGCTGCCCAGGGCATCGCGCTTGGGGTCACGCGGATCGGCGTCAACACCGGCCACGCGATCATCGGCAATTTCGGCGGCCGGCACTTCTTCGACTATACCGCCTATGGCGATGCCGTGAACATTGCGGCAAGGCTGGAGCAGGCGAACAAGATCGTCGGCACCCGGATCTGCGTTGGCGAGTCCGTCGCCGCCGCCATCGGGAATTTCCGGGGCCGTCCCATCGGCACGCTGATGCTGAAGGGAAAGACCGTGGGTCTGCGGGCCTGGGAGCCGCTGACCGAGGCCCAGGCCGCCGAGCCTGCGACCGAGGGCTACAATTCGGCCTTCGCACTGCTTGATGCCGGCGATCCGAAGGCACGGCAGGCCTTCGCGGCGCTGGTCGGCCAGTATGACGAGGACCCGTTGACGATGTTCCATCTGGGACGGTTGCTGTCGGGGCAGACAGGGGCCGATATCGCAATCGACGGGAAGTAGGCCAGCAAGCGACTTGACCGGGCGCAAGGCGCCGCCGCGCCGGCCGGGACATGGTACCGGACATCGAAGCGGATGAGTCGGCATGTAGGATGGGCGGCCTGGGCATACCTGACAGTACGAGGACGGGTGTTGCGGACGCCCATGCGCGGCCAGCCGCCGAAATCGCGGCGGCACTGGGTGTCGATCCGGCGCGGGGCCTGGACGCGGCCGAGGCGGCAGCGCGGCTGAAAGCCTGTGGTCCGAACCTGCTGCGCCAGCGCCGTGCGGTTCCGGCGCTTCGCATCCTCGCGAGCCAGTTCGCGAGCCCGGTGGTGGGGTTGCTGGCCGCCGCCGCCCTGTTGTCGCTGGCCTGGGGCGACCGTGTCGAGGCGCTGGCAATCGCAGCGGTTCTGGTGATCAACGCCGCGATCGGGTTCACCACCGAGATCCGCGCCGTCCGCTCGATGGAGGCTTTGCGCCGCCTGGGTGCCGTGATCACGCGTGTGCGCCGCGGTGGCCGCGCTGCCGGGGTGCCGGCCGAGACGCTGGTTCCAGGCGACATCGTGGTGCTGGAGTCGGGCGACGTGGTGACCGCGGACCTGCGGCTGGTCGCGGCGTCCAGCCTGGCCGCGGACGAATCCACGCTGACCGGCGAGTCGGTCCCGGTGGACAAGTCCGCCGCCGCGGTGCCGCCGGAGACCCCCGTCGCGGAACGCGCGCCGATGCTGTTCAAGGGCACCGCCGTCACCCGCGGCAGCGCCACAGGCATTGTCACCGGTACCGGCATGGCGACCGAGCTCGGCCGGATTTCGGCGCTGGTCGAGCAGGCGGCGCCGGGGCGCTCGCCGCTCGAGCGTCAGCTAGACCGGCTGGCGGGGCACCTGATCTGGGTAACCATTGTTCTCTGCGCCGTGATCGCCGGCGTCGGGATCGCCTCGGGCGGTGCGCCCTATCTGATGATCGAAGCGGCGATCGCGCTGGCGGTGGCGGCGATCCCGGAGGGGCTGCCAATCGTTGCCACAATGGCGCTGGCGCGCGGCATGTGGCGGATGGCCCGGCAGAACGCGCTGGTCGAGCGTCTGGCGGCAGTCGAGACCCTGGGGGCGACCACCCTGATCATGACCGACAAGACCGGGACGCTGACCGAGAACCGGCTGGAGGTCAGCGCCGCCGTGCCAGCATCCGGCGAGGCGCTGCGCACCGATGGAGACATCGCGCCCGATCCCGGTCTCGTCGATGCGCTGATGGTGGTTGTATTGTGCAACAATGCCGAGCTGGGCTCCGAGGGGCGCCCTGCGAGTGGCGATCCGGTCGAGGTGGCGTTGCTGCGCGCCGGGGCAGGTGCCGGGCTGGACCGGGCGGCGCTGGAGGCCCGGCTGCCGCGCATCGACACTGTCCCCTTCGATTCCGAGACCGCGATGATGGCAACGATGCACCGCGACGGCGATGCGGTGCTGACCTGCGTCAAGGGTGCGCCCGAGGCGGTGCTGCATCATTGCACGGAAATCGGCGGTCTTGGCGGCGACGAGCCCTTGGATGCGGCGGCGCGCGAGGCCTGGCTGGAGCGGACCGCCGATCTGGCCGAGGAGGGGTTGCGTGTCCTTGCGGCTGCATGGAAACGGGGGGGCGACGGCCCAGCCTATTCCGACCTGGTCTTCCTCGGGCTGATCGGGCTCAGCGATCCGGCGCGCGAGGATGTGCCTGCCGCCATCGCCGCCTGCCGCCGGGCGGGCATCCGCGTTGCCATGCTGACCGGCGATCATGCGGTGACGGCGCGCAAGGTCGCCACGGCGATCGGTCTGGCGGGGCCGGACGCCGATGTCATCGAGGGCCGGACGCTGAAGCCGGTGGCCGAGATGACCGAGACCGAGCGCGGCCGCGTGCTGGCCACCGATATCTTTGCCCGGGTCACACCGGCTCACAAGCTGGACCTGGTGGCGCTGCACCAGGCGCAGGGCCAGATCGTCGCCATGACCGGCGACGGGGTGAACGACGCCCCGGCATTGCGTCAGGCGGATATCGGCGTCGCCATGGGCCTGCGCGGCACCCAGGTCGCCCGCGAGGCCGCCGCCATGGTGCTGACCGACGACGCCTTCGCCACCATCGTTCACGCGGTTCGCGAGGGCAGGGTGATCTTCCGCAACATCCAGCGCTTCGTCACCTATCTGCTGTCGTGCAATCTCAGCGAGATTCTGGTGGTGGGTCTGGCGGTGCTGTCGGGGCTGCCGTTGCCCTTGCTGCCCCTGCAGATCCTGTTCCTGAATCTGGTGACCGATGTGTTCCCCGCCTTTGCGTTGGGCGCCGGGGCGGGCGACGACGATGTGATGGTCCTGCGTCCGCGCCGGCCGGGCACGCCGATCCTGACCCGGTCTCTGTGGCGGATGATCGTCGGCACCGGCCTTTCGATCACCGCGTCGACGCTGGCCGCGTTCGTCATTGCGCACCAGGTCCTGGAGATCGGCTACGAGCGGGCGCTGACGGTCTCGTTCCTGACCCTGGCCTTCGCGCAGTTGTGGAACGTCTTCAACATGCGCGATCCGCGCAGCCCGATGATTTTGAACGACATCACCCGAAATCCTTTCGTCTGGGCCGCTCTGGCGCTGTGCACGGCGCTGCTGCTGGCGGTGACCTTCATCCCGTTCCTGGCGGAGGTCTTGCGGCTGGAGCGGCCGGGCGCGGCGGCCTGGGGCCTGATCGCGGTCTTCAGCCTGCTGCCGCTGGCGGCGGGGCAGATCAGCAAGGCGGTCTCGGCTGGCAGACAGGCGCCGTGAGCTGCGCACCGGGTGGCCCGGCATCGCTGGCGGCCACTTCCCAACCGCCCCGCTTTGCGTCAATCTGCGCTCATGCCGATTTGCGAGACCGATCCGTGGCGGTTCCAGTTCTTCGAGGGCGTTCCCTGTCCGGAGGACGTGCGGCTTCCCACCGATGACGGCGACGCCTGGGCCTGGTACCCGGATCACCGGTGGGTCTACGACAAGCTGAAGGTCGCCGAGACCCAGGGCTTCGCCTGCGGTCCGCACGGCATCGATCCGCCCGCCTTCCCGGTGTTCTCGAAGCCGGTCTTCAATCTGCGCGGGATGGGCACCGGCAGCCGGGTGATGCGAACCTTGCGCGAGTACCGGACGCACCAGAAACCCGGCCATGTTTGGATGCCGCTGCTGACCGGCGAGCATGTCTCGACCGACTGCGCCGTGGTCGACGGTCAGCCGCAATGGTGGCGCCACACCATTGGCATCCCCACCAGCGAGGGCATGTTCGACCACTGGGTGATCCTGGCCGAGGCGCGGCCCGAGATCGAGGGCCATTGCGGCGACTGGATGACGCGCCATCTGCGTGGCTACACCGGCATGGTCAACCTGGAAACCATCGGCGGCAAGATCATCGAGTGCCATCTGCGCTTTGCCGATCAGTGGCCGGACCTCTACGGCCCGGGCTGGGTCGAGGCGCTGGTCCGGCTCTACCGCGACGGCGAGTGGCGCTTCGACGACAGCAAGCGGCAGACCGGCTACAGCGTCGTGCTGTTCGGCGCGCATGGGCTGCAATACCGCCATCCTCCCGAGGATAGCCAGGCCGAGATCCGCGCGACGCCGGGTGTGTCGAGCCTGCAGATCACCTTCCACCAGGACCGACCGCCCGGATGGCACTCGATGCCGCCCGGCGGTTTCCGCCTGGCCATCGTCAACTGCAACGATGCCGAGGTCGGCCGGCAGGCCCGGCAGCAATTGGCCGTCAGCTTCTGGTCGACCCAGGAGCTGGTGCGAGGCCGGCGGCGGCAGCAGGATGCGGCTGGTTAGGAATTTCCGAAGCAAGACGCAGAAAACTTGTTCTTTACCCGCCGAAGCCGCGCTACGATTCTGGGACCCGAAGCCTGCACAGACTCAGCTCCAGGGGGACGACGATGATCCGCACCGGCGCCGAATACCGCGATTCGCTTCGCGACAGCCGCGAAATCCATATCAACGGTGAGCGGGTGAAGGACGTCACCACGCACTCTGCCTTCAAGCCGCTGGTCGATATCCGCGCCCGCATCTACGACATGCAGCACGATCCGGCGACCGCCCCGGTGATGACCGTCAAGGGCGAGAAGGGCGAGATCAACGCCATCGGCAACGCGCTGCCACACACCCAGGACGACTGGTGGGCCAAGCGCCGCGCGACCGACAGGGTGATGGAGGAGGTGGGGGGCGTCGTCACCCGGGTCGGCGACGAGACCGTGGGCGAGATGTGGTCGCTGTATGACGGGCAGGACGTGCTCAGCGAGATTGACCCGCAATGGGCGAAGAACATCGAGCGGCACATCTTCGAGGTGCTTCACGCCGACCCGTTCCACGTCTCGGCCAATACCGACCCGAAGGGCGATCGCTCGAAGAAGCCGCAGGATCAGGACCCCGACATGCTGCTGCATGCGGTGGGCGAGACCGACGCCGGCATCGTCGTGCGCGGCGCCAAGTACGAGACCGCCGCGGCCTATGCCAACCAGGCCTTCACGAAGCCGACCATCGCCAACTGGGGCAACGAGGCCTATTCCGATTATGCGGTCGGGTTCATCTGCCAGCTCGACTCGCCGGGGCTGAAGTTCATCTGCCGCACTGGTTTTGCGGGCCGCGCGCCCATCGAGGACTACCCGCTGGCCAACCGCTTCGACGAGGTCGACACGCTGGTGGTCTTCGACAATGTGGTGATCCCCTGGGAGAACGTGCTGTTCTACCGCCACACCAAGGCGGCGACCTTCATCCGGGCGACGCTGCACCGCTATTCCGCCTTCGCCTTCGTCCAGCGCAACCTGAAGGTCGCCGACATGCTGATCGGCGCCGCCCTGCACAACGCGCGCCAGACCGGCCTCGACAAGCAGCAGGCGGTGCAGGAGAAGCTGGCCGAGATGGCGATCTACCGCGAGACCATCAACGCGCATCTGACCGCCGCGATCACCCTGGCCGAACCCTCGCCTGCGGGGCTTCTGATGCCGAACCCCTCGCTGCTGATGGCCGGGCGGGTTGTCGCCTGCTCGCAGCTCTATGACGTGATCAATACTGCCCGCGACCTCTGCGGCGGACAGATTTGCGTCACCCCGGATTTCGCCGCTTTCGAGGCGCCCGAGACCAAGCCCTGGATGGAGAAGTTCTATACGCTGAACGACGACTGGCAGGCCGAGGACCGGCGCAAGCTGCTGGCCTTTGCCCGCGACCTGATCTCGTCCGACTATGCCGGTCATCGGCTGGCCTTCCAGATGTTCGCCCAGTCGCCCCGCTTCAACCAGTTGCAGGCGGTCTACCGCAACTTCGACTGGGACGGGCCGCTGGACTTCGTGAAGAAATCCGCCGGGCTGTCGGACCGGGTTCTGGCCGACACCGGCCGCGCGCCGGGGGACGGGGCGGTGAACCAATGGTTCGCGGACCGCGACGCGGCGAAGCGGGCGGCGGAATAGACCCCAACGGTATATCGGGAACCACGACCATGAACATAGCCGATCTCGCCATCGACCCGGCCTCGGAACTGCAGCAGATCGCCGCCCGGCCCTTCGAGGAGGCCCGCGCCATGCCGCCGGGGGTCTATACCTCGGACGCCTTCCTGGCTCGCGAGCGCGAGGGCATCTTCCGTCGCGAGTGGATCTGCGTCGGCCGGGCCAGCGCCATGGCCAAGCCCGGCGACTATGTGACCTGCGACATCGCCGGGCAGCCGGTGGTGGTAGTGCGTGGCCGCGACGGGGTGCTGCGAGGGATGTCGAATGTCTGCCTGCACCGGATGTCGACGCTGCTGGAGGGCGAGGGCAATGTCCGCGCCATCACCTGCCCGTACCACGCGTGGACCTATAATCTGGACGGCTCGTTGCGCGGGGCGCCCGAGATGCAGGGCAATATCGGCTTTCGCAAAAAGGATTACTGCCTGCCCCGGCTCCGTTGCGAGGAATGGCTGGGCTGGGTCTATGTGACGCTGAATGCCGAGGCCGATCCGGTCGCCTCCCGACTCGCGCCGCTGCAGAGGCTGATCGCCCATTTCGGCATGGAGGACTACACCGAGACCTTTCGCGAGACCCATGTCTGGGACACCAACTGGAAGATCCTGGCCGAGAACTACATGGAGAGCTACCACCTGCCGATCTGTCACCGGGGCACCGTGGGTCCCTATACCGGGCTTGGCGAGGTGGAGTGCCCGCCGGGCGAAGCGGAGTTCAACATCCACTGGTTCCCGAAGGACGAGGCGCTGGCGATCGGCAATGCCCATCCGGCGAATACCAGGCTGGTGGGAAAGCAGCGCAAGACCTCGGCGCTGATCTCGATCTACCCCAGCCACCTGGTCACCCTGACGCCGGGCTATTTCTGGTACCTGTCGCTGCAGCCCCTGGCGCCCGGAAAGGTGCACATGATCTATGGCGGAGGCTTTGCCCCCGACTTCATGGCCGACCCTCTGGCGGAGGAGTACAATGCCACGTTGCAGGGGCTTCTGGTCGAGGTGAACCGCGAAGACAAGGGTTGCACCGAAGCGGTCTATCGCGGTGTCTCGGCCGGGCTCTCGCGGCCCGGGCATCTGTCGCACCTGGAACGGCCGATCTACGATTTCACCCGCTACATCGCCAGCCGCACCGGATAGGGGAGCCTGATGGCCGCAGCCGACACCGACCTGCGCGCCCGCTTTCTCGGCGGCATGGCTCAGGCGGCGGCGACGGTGAACGTCGTCACCACCGACGGGCCGCGCGGCCGGGCGGGGGTGACGGTTTCGGCCATGTCCTCGGTCTCGGCGGACATGGAGAAGCCGGTGCTGTTGATATGTGTCCACCATCTAAGCCCGGCAGCGCCCGCGATCCTGGCGAATGGCGTGTTTTGCGTGAACGTGCTGCGCGACGACCAGTCCTACATCTCGGACAGCTTCGCCGGCCGGTTCAGCGACCAGCTCGCCGACAAGTTCGATTGCGCCGAGTGGACCACCCAGGTCACCGGCGCCCCGCGCGTGGTCGATCCGCTGGCCGCCTTCGATTGCCGGGTGCGCGAGCACACACGAATCGGCACCCATTATGTCTTCTTCGGCGAGGTCGAGGATATCTTCGTGGCCGCGCGCGGCTCGCCGCTGATCTATGCCAACCGTGCCTATGGCGCCGCGACCCGGATCGACCGGGCGACCTCGCTGGGGGCGGGCGTCGCCGCGGAGGGGCGCAGGCTGTCGGTGGGGTGCTTCCATACCTTCGGCCCGTTCATCCTGCCCGAGGTCATCGAGAAGCTGCGCGCCCGCGAGAACCGGATCGAGCTCAACCTGATCGAGGGCGACCAGCGCCGGGTGCTGGAGAGCCTTCTGGCCGGCGAGACAGAACTGGCGATGCTCTACGATATCGGCCTGCCGGACGAGGTGCAGCGCGAGACCCTGACGGAACTGCATCCCTATGTGCTGCTGGCCGAGGGCCATGCGCTGGCGGAAAAGTCCGAACTGACCCCACAGGACCTGGCCGGCGAGCCGATGGTGCTGCTGAACGCTCCTCCCAGCCGGGATTACTTTCTTTCGATCATGCGCGACGCGGGGGTCGAACCCGATGTGGCGTTCCGCTCGATCAGCTTCGAGATGGTGCGGGGCATGGTCGGGCGCGGCCTCGGCTATGCGCTGCTGGCCACCAAGCCGGCCTCGGCGATGACCTATGACGGCCGCGCGCTGGTGACCCGCCCGCTCGGCTCGGCCGTTGAGGCCAGCCGCGTGGTGCTGGCCTATCGGCGCGGCGCACGCCTGTCGCGGCCGGCGGAGGAATTCGCCTGGCTCTGCCGCGATTTCTTCGGTATCGATCTCCACTGAAAACAGGAAAGAACATGGCTCACAAGCGCATCCGTCCGTTCAACACCAAGGAAACCTACCCCGAGCAGAAGCTCGACAACGATCTCGCCCAGGCGGTGGTGGCGCGCGGCACCATGGTGTTCCTGCGGGGCCAGGTGGGCCAGGACCTCGACACCCGCGAGAGCGTCGGGGTCGGCGACCCGGCGGCGCAGACCCACAAGACCATGCAGAACATCAAGATGCTGCTGGAGGAAAGCGGCGCGCAGATGGGCCATATCTGCCGGATCGTGGTGTATCTGACCGATATCCGCTACCGCGATCAGGTCTACCAGGTGATGGGCCAGTACATGAAGGGCGTGCATGCGGTCTCGACCGGGATCGTGGTCCCGGCGCTGGCGCGGCCCGAATGGGTGGTCGAGATCGAGGCGACGGCGGTTATTCCGGATTGAGGTCGGGTGCGTGCTTGCACGCACCATTGCCGTGAGATGTTGGCGGTGCGTGCAGGCACGCACCCTACGGGAGGGAATAGATGGCGGTGCTGGCCCAGGAACAGATCGACCAATTCTGGCGCGACGGGGTGCTGACGGTTCCCGATGCCGTGACCCCGGACCAATTGGCCGCCCTGCGCCGCGACTTCGACGCCTGGGTCGAGGAGAGCCGCGCCTGGACCGCCCCCTATGGCGAGACCGTCGATGGCCGTCCGCGCTTCGACCTGCAACCGGGGCACGGTGCCGAGCATCCGGCGCTGCGCCGCGTGCAGGCTCCGACCGAGGTCAGCGAGGCGTATTACGACGCCATGGCCAACAGCCGGATGGCAGACATGGTTGCCGACCTGATCGGTCCCGACGTGAAGCTGCACCACACGAAGATCAACTCGAAGCTGCCGGGTAGCGCCACCGAGGTGAAGTGGCACCAGGACTTCCCCTTCACCCCGCATTCCAATTCGGACCTGATCACCGCGCTACTGATGGTGGACGAGGTGACCCCCGAGAACGGCCCGCTGGAGGTGCAGCCCGGCTCGCACAAGGGGCCGATTCACCCGATCTGGCAGGACGGTGTGTTCACCGGCGCCGTGGCGCCGGAGCTCGAGGCGGAGATGAAGCGGACATCGGTCAGCTGCCACGGTCCCGCGGGGTCTGTCTGCCTGATGCATACGCGGGTGGCGCACGGCTCGGCGCCGAATCGCTCGGACCATCCGCGCACCTTGTTCATCTGCGTCTATTCCGCAGGTGACGCCGTGCCGCTGACCCCGAACCCGGTGCCGACGAAGCATCAGGGGCTGTTCGTGCGCGGCTCCGACCCGGGCCGCATCCGGGGCGAGGATTTCAGCGTCCTCAGGCCGCAATACCCGAAGACCTCGTTCTTCGCCCAGCAGTCCGAACAGGAGCGCCGCCAATGACCTTCTCGATCGCCGCCCGCTGCTCCGAGACCGGCATGTTCGGGATCGCCGTCTCGTCCTCGTCGCCCGCCGTGGCGGCACGTTGCGCCCACGCCCGGGCCGGGGTCGGTGCGGTCGCCAGCCAGAACATCACCGACCCGGCGCTGGGGACACGGGCGCTGGATCTGATGGCGCTCGGTGCCCGTGCACCCGAGGCGATCACCATCCTGCG
>DATHZU010000358.1:0-7158 GCA_035458445.1 Thermohalobaculum sp.
CGCAACATGTGCGCCCCACTTCCCCGCCTCCGCACGTCCCATTTTGGCACATATTCGAAAACCCCTTTGAATCAACGCTTTACAAAGCGTCCGCACGCGGACACCGCGTTTTGCCCCTCCGCGACCCGGCCCGCTCCACCGCCCGAGGCCCCTTGCCGCCTCCGGCACCCTCGTCCTCCATTGCCGATGCAACCATCCCGATCGGGACGCCCCCTCACCAAATCCGCCGCCGCACCGCCACCACCGTCAGCGCCCAGCCCAGCACTCCCTGCCCATGGGCGGCCAATGTCGCCGGGCCGGTGAAGGTCAGCCTGCGGAATACCTCCTCCAGCCCCGGCGGCCAGCCGACCACCAACTGCAGCGGCAGGCCCTCGAAGATCAGCTGGTAATAGGCGTAATGGACCTGCGGCGACAGCCACAGGAACAGCCAGTACAGGATCAGCGCCCGCAGCAGCCGCCGCCACAGCGCGCCCCGGCAGAACCGCCGCGCCAGGGCGAGCAGGCCCCAGACCAAGCCCGCAGTGACGGCGAGCAAGCCCGCCGCCTCGATCAGCCCCAGAGTAAAGAAGGAATCGTCGCGGTACATGCCCCGCCTGATAGCCTGCCGAGGGCCCAGCCGCCAGTGCCGGCTCCCCTTGCTGCGAACCGGCGATTCCGGCACACTGTTCGCATAACTGGCGGAGCATCCCGGGCACGGAGCACGCCTTTGCCGACCACCGGCCCGTCCCCCGGCTCTGCCGCCCCAAGGCAGGGAGGACGCCATGACCATCGCCGCCCGCGTGAAAAAGCATCTCGAACGGGCCGGGGTGCCCTTCGTCACCGCCCGTCACCCGCGAACCGTCTCGGCCGCCGAGAGTGCCGAGGCCGTCCATGTCCCCGGCGACGCGGTCGCCAAGAGCGTGGTGATCCACCACGAGGAGGGCTATGTGCTGGCGGTCGTTCCCGCCAGCCACCGGGTCGACCTGACCGCGCTTCAGCAGTTGCTCGACCGCCGCCTCGGCCTCGCCTCCGAGCGCGAGATCGACAAGCTGTTCGACGACTGCGACAGCGGCGCGGTGCCGCCGGTCGGCGCGGCCTATGGTGTGCCGACGCTGGTCGACAACAGCCTGTGCGGACAGTCGGCGATCTGGTTCGAAGGCGGCGACCACCGGACCCTGATCCAGGTCTCCGGCAGCGACTTCGACAAGCTGACCAAGGATGCCCGGCACGAGAGTTTCAGCCACCACATCTGAGGGCTGGGGCCTGTCGCGGGTGAGACCAGTGCGCGATCTCGCGATCCGGGCCCACCGCATTGCCGGGCTGCGCCTCGGCGGACCCCCTCTCTGTCTCTCCCCCTTTCCGGGGGAGAGGACGCCCGCCCGCAACGCCGGAGCTGAGGTCCCTCCCCCCTGCAAGGGGGGAGGACAGGTGGGGGGTCCCGGCGGTTGCCGCCGACCCGGGACTCCGGATACAGGATTCTGATTGCTACACGATATCAATCGGATAACACCGGTTTCGCGTGCGAAAACAGCGCGGTCTCACCCCATCGCGGCCCCGAAGGCCTCGAACAGGCGGCGGTTCACAGGGTCGGTCCCCGCCCCGTATTCGGCGTGCCATTGCACCCCCACCGCGAAGCCCAAAGCCCCCTCCACATGCAGCGCCTCCGGGGTGCCGTCCTCGGCCCAGCCCTCGACCACCACGCGGGGCGCGGCCTCCAGCAGCCCCTGCCCGTGCAGCGAGTTGACCATCACCTCCTCGGCGCCCAGCAACCCGGCGAAGCGGCCGCCCGGGGCCAGACTCACCTTGTGGCGCAGGCGAAATATCACCTCCGGGTCGGTCTCGCCGGGCGGCATCCGGTGGTTCATCCGGCCCGGCAGGTCGCGGATCTCCGGGTGCAGCGTGCCGCCGAAGGCGACGTTGATCTCCTGGAACCCCCGGCAGACCCCGAACAGCGCCCTGCCCGCCTCGACCGCCGCCAGCACCAGCGGCAGCGCCACCGCATCGCGGCCCGGGTCATAGGGCTCGTAGGCGGGGCCGGGCTCGGCGCCATAGAGGCTGGGGTGCACGTTCGGGCGCCCGCCGGTCAGCAGGATGCCGTCCAGGATCTCGACCAGGTGGCCCGTGTCCTGGGTCTCGGGCAGGCCGGGGATGATCAGCGGAACGGCGCCCGATATCTCGGCCACCGCGCGGATGTAGCGCTCGCCCGCCCGCTGGCTGGGCGAGCCCGGCCCCTCGCCCATGGCGTTCCCGATGATCCCGACGGTCCTGCGGCGCATGAATCGCTCCCTCTCCGGCTTGCGCAACTTGAGGCGCGGCGCCGGGATAGGCAAGCATGTCTGCGGGGTGCGCCCTATCCGCGCCCGGCAAAGGGCATCTTGGTCGCCATGATGGTCATGAACAGCACGTTCGACTCGAGCGGCAGGTTGGCCATCTGCAGGACGGCCTGCCCCACATGGGCCACGTCCATGCGCGGCTCGGGCATCATGCGGCCGTCGGGCTGCGGCACGCCCGCGACCATCCGCTCGGTCATCGGGGTCACCGCATTGCCGATGTCGATCTGCCCGCAGGCGATGTCGAAGGCCCGCCCGTCCAGCGCCAGGGTCTTGGTCAGGCCGCTGATCGCGTGCTTGGTGGTGGTGTAGGGCACCGACCCCGGCCGCGGCGTGTGCGCCGAGATCGAGCCGTTGTTGATGATCCGCCCGCCCCGGGGGCTCTGCCGCTTCATCTGGGTGAAGGCGGCGCGGGCGCAGAGAAAGGCGCCATGCAGGTTCACGTTCACCACGGTGCGCCATTCGTCGACCGAAATCTCGTCGATGGTCTTCGCCGGCGTCCCGGCGCCGGCATTGTTGAACAACATGTCCAGCCGGCCGAACCGGGCCGCCGTCGCGGCAAAGGTTGCGTCCACCTGCGCCGGGTCGCCCACGTCGCAGGACAGCGCCAGCGCCCGGTCGCCGGCGCCGCTCAGGGTCGCCGTCTCCTCCAGCGCGTCAAGGTGCCGCCCGATCAAGGCCACGCTCCAGCCATCCGCCAGCAGCGCCAGCGAGGCCGCCCGGCCCACGCCCGTGCCCGCACCCGTCACCAATGCAACACCCGCCATGCCGGTCTCTCCATCCGCCGTTTCGTTGCTGCATGACCGATAGCCCGCATGTACCCCCGCAGCAAGGACCATGCGGGAGACGCACCTTGCCTCTGGCGTCCGATCCGGGGATGCGTTATTCGATCACATAGGTGATGATCAGTCCGGAGATGGTGCGTCAGTGAACGAGAAAACCGTCAAATCCGCGGTGCGCGTGCTCGCCATCTTCGAAGTCTTCGAGAGGGAGCGGCGCGCCCTCACCATTTCCGAACTGGTCGAGCGGCTGCAGATTCCGCAATCCTCGACTTCGACGCTGATGCGCAGCCTGGTCACCAAGGGCTTCGTCGAGTTCGACGCCGAGTCCAGGCGGTATCGCCCCTCGGTCAGGCTCGCCTTCCTGGGCAACTGGGTGCTGGGCTCGACCAATGTGATCGCCCGCATCCACACGCTGGCCCAGACCCTGTCCGAGCGAACCGGCGAGACGATCCTGGTGGGCTCGGAAAACGGGCTTTTCATGCAGTACCTGTCGGTGATCGTTTCGCCGCACACGGTGCGGATCGCGCTGCATCCGGGCCTGAAGCGCCCGCTGCACCGCTCGGGCCTGGGCCTGATGCTGCTGTCCCTGAAGACCGACGCCGAGATCGGCCGCCTGGTGCGCCGCTACAATGCCGAGCTCGCCGAGGCGGACGGCAGCCGCTACACCGAGCGCCAGACGCTGGAAATGGTCGAGAAAGCCCGCCGGCAGGGCTGGTACGAAACCGCGAGCATCATCGTCGAAGGCGCCGGCTCGATAGCGACGCTCCTGCCCCTGCCACGCGGGCAGCGGCCGCTCGCCATCGGCATCGGCGCGCCGGTCGACCGGCTCCAGTCCCGCCATGACGTACTGCATGCCGCTCTGACGGAGGCGGTGGCGGAGTTCAAGGCGGCGACGACGGATCTCAAGTGATGCCCTTCTCCGCGGGCGGCCTCACGGGTTGATCATCGTTCCGCTCTGCCCCTGCTCGCACTTGTACATCGGCACAATCTGCTGCCCGCCCTTGCCATAGGTCTCCATACAGACCGGCCGGGCCTCCATCATCGCGCCGTTGCAGGCCGCCAGCGCGAGCAGCGCGGCGGCCATCGTTGCGCGGCGCGCAACCGGGCGAAGTTTTCGCAATGCGGTGGATGTCGGTGTCGAGATCACTTTCGCGCTCCGTGATTACGGTGTCCGACCGGACCGTCGCGCATCTCCGCATGCCACGTCCTGGCCGGATGCTTTTGAAATGAAAGCATATTTCCGCAGATTCCGCCTTGACCGAGGTCAAGCCAGCGGCGGGAAATCACGTGGCTGCGATAACGGCGGGCTAGCGCCCCTTGAATACCGGCGCACGCCGCTCGCGCATCGCCGCCAGACCCTCGCGCACATCCTCGGAGTCAGCGCAACGGCGGATGGCGTCGGTGATGGAAGCCTCGTCGGGCGCCTCGCGCACCAGCTGCTTCATGCCGGCCACCGCCAGCGGCGCGAGGCTGGCCACCTGGGTGGCGATCTCGATCGCGCGGTCCTGCAGGGCGCCGGGGTCGACGATGTCATGGATGAAGCCGTTGCCGGTCAGCTGTTCCGCCGTCAGCTCGGTGTCGAGATACAGCAATTGCGCGGCGAAGGACGGGCCCAGGGTGCCCTCGATCCGCCGGATGGCCCAGGGCACGTAGACGAAACCGAACCGCGCCGCCGGGATCATGAAACGCACCCCAGGCACCGACAGGCGGATGTCGCAGGCCACCGCCACATGCACCCCGCCGCCCATGCAATGGCCGTTCAGCGCGCCCACCACCGGCACCGGCAGCCGCGCCCATTTCTCGATCACCTCGGAGAAGTGCGAGCGCATGAAATGCTCGGGCGTGAAATCCGCCAGTTCCCGAAGGTCGAAGCCGCTGGTGAAGGCACGGTCGCCCTCGCCGGTCAGAATGACCGCCCGGATCTCCCGGTCAGCGGCGATCTCGTCCGCCAGACGGTCGAGGCCGTCCAATGCCTCGGTGCCGATCGCGTTGCGGCGCTCGGGATTGTCCAGCGTCACCTTCAGGATGCGGCCCAGCCGCTCGACCCGCACCGAAGGAATACTGTGATTCTGGGGATTTGGCTTGTCTGAACTCATGATCGGCGAGTAAACCCGTGGGCAAGGGACGCGGCAAGCGAAATCGGGCGGAGGAGCAGCATCACCGGACCGCTCGATGCCTGGGCCGCGCCGATTGCCTGTGGTGGCTTCGGCACTAGCTGTCTGGTGCCGGACCCCGACACCTGAAATCCGAACACGAGGGAGAGAAACATGAGCGATACCGTCAAGGCGATCCGGATCGAGGCATTCGGCGGGCCCGAGAACATGAAGATGGTGGATGTCGAGGTTGGCGAGCCCGGCCCCGGCCAGGTCCGCATCCGCCACAAGGCCTGCGGACTGAACTTCATCGACATCTACCAGCGCAGCGGCGTCTACCCGCTGCAACTGCCGGTGACGCTGGGCATGGAGGCCTCGGGCGTGATCGAGGCGGTCGGCGAGGGCGTGACCCACCTGAAGGCCGGCGACCGCGCGGCATATGCCTCGGCCCCTCCCGGCGCCTATTGCGAGGCGCGGGTGATGAACGCCATGCATGTCTGCAGGCTGCCGGAGGCCATCGATTTCGAGACCGGCGCCGCGATGATGCTGAAGGGGCTGACGACCGAGTACCTGCTGACCAGCTCGGCGCGCGCCAAGGCAGGCGACACGATCCTGTTCCACGCCGCTGCCGGCGGCGTCGGCCTGATCGCCTGCCAGTGGGCGAAGGCGCTGGGGATCACCCTGATCGGCACCGCCGGCACGGACGAGAAATGTGCCCTGGCCCAGGCCCACGGCGCGACCCACGTGATCAACTACAACACACAGGACTGGGTGAAGGAGGTGAAGGAGATCACCGGCGGCAAGGGGGTCGACGCGGTGCTCGACTCGGTCGGCAAGGCCACCTGGGAGGGCTCGCTGAACTCGATCCGCCCGATGGGGACGATGGTCACCTTCGGCAACGCCTCCGGCAAACCGGACCCGGTGGACCCGCAGATCCTCGCCGGCAAGGGCTCGCTGTTCCTGCAGCGCCCGACCCTTTTCACCCACATCGCCAGCCGCGAGGCCTGCCAGGCCCGCGCCGACGACCTGTTCGCCATGGTGACGCTGGGCAAGGTCAAGATCAGGATCAACCAGACCTACCCGCTGGCCGAGGTGGCCCAGGCGCACAGGGACCTGGACGGCCGCAAGACGACGGGCACGACGATCCTGCTGCCGTGAATTCCCTACGCCCGGGGTTTCGGCCCCGGGCGCATGGTCCCGGGCTACCGCCGCCTGTTCACCAGCACGATGCCCGCCGCCACCAGCGCCAGCGCCAGGGCCAGGCTGGGGGTGATCGGCTCGTCCAGGATCAGCCAGCCGAAGACCACCGCGAACAGCGGCGTCAGGAAGCCGAAGGACGCCATGTCCGAGGCCGGGTAGTGCTTCAGCACCCAGAACCAGGCCAGGAACCCGAAGCAGCCGACCATTGCCACCTGCAGCGCGAACACTCCCCACAGCCCCGGCGTCATGCCCCGCAGCGCCGGGCCGAACAGCGGCGTCACCGCGATCAGGATCACCGCCGAGACCGCGAGCTGGTACAGCAGCTGCATCTCCGGCGCCGAGCGCGACAGCGGCGTCAGCCGCGCGGTGAAGGCGATCGCTGCCCAGAACCCGGCGCCCAGCAGGGCCATCAGGTCGCCCCGCAACGCGAATTCGGTGGCCGGATGTTCGTTGCGGGACAGCGCCACCGCGATACCCGCGACCGCCAGTACCAGCCCCAGCGCCCGGGTCCGGGTCATGGTCTCGCCCGGGATCAGGAAATGCGCCCCCACCGCCACCCAGACCGGCATGGTGTAGAACAGCACCACGGCGCGCGCGACGCTGGTATAGTCCATCGCCTTGAACAGCAGCAGGAACTCGCCGGCGAAGAAGCAGCCGCACAGCAGCCCCGGCAACAGGCTGCCGTCGCTGACGCTTAGCCGCTTCCGCGTCAGCAGCGCGAAGGCCAGTATCGCCGGAAAGGCCGCCGCCGAGCGCAACCCGGCCTGGAACACC